>CAZSEK010000046.1:0-8279 GCA_964605945.1 uncultured Methanosarcinales archaeon | reverse complement strand
AGTTCAGACGTGTGCTTCTTCCGATCTGAAAAAATAATCTCTTGTTTCTGCTCAAATAGAGTCTGATAAAATAACTGCTTACATAATAGATGATAAGGTTTATTTTGAACAAGAGATTATTTTTTCTGAAAAATTTACAGGAGATTTTACAATAAATATTCCTGACGATGCAAAAGGAATTTCATTATATATAGATGATGTGCAAACAGACTTCACTTCAAATACAATAACGTTAATTCAAAATAAAAAATTCAAAATAAGCTATACAACAAGCTCATTTTTAGATGGTCAAAATTTCATTTTTGATTTTGATTCAACTTATAAAACAAATCAATTATCTGTGAAATTGATTCTTCCTGAAGATAGAGGACTCTTGAAGCCTTTTTTAGATGGCAAGGAGGGTTCAGCATATCCGAAACCAGATCAGATAACAACAGATGGGAGAAGCATAATACTCATATGGAACAGAGAGGTTCTTGAACAAAATTTCAATTTAGGCTTGTTTGTTGTTCTTGAAGAAAAAACATCTGTGCTACCAACAATACTTATTATCATAGGAATATTGGTTGTTTTTGGTGTGATTATGTCTTTGATATTCATAAAGCAATTCAAAAAATTAAAATCAAATATCCTGAATAAGAATAAAGAAATCAAGCACAAAGTTGCATTGCAATCAAGCAAAATTAAACAGAAAAAACAGCAAACATCAAAAAAATCAATACATAAACAAAACAAATCAAGCACAAAAGCAATAAAAAAATCAGAAGGCAAGTCTGAAAATCAAGCACAAAAAACAGAAGAAACAGCTGAATTAATGGTTCCTGAAAAAGACCAAGAGAAGATAGCAGAGCTCCTATCTCACCTAAAGGAAGAAGAACAGCAGATTGTTATGGTTTTAGCGCAAAGAGAAGGCCAATGCGAGCAGGGAACACTAAGAATTGTAACTAATTATCCAAAATCAACCCTATCAAGGATTATTTCTGAATTAGAAGCACGAAATATCGTTTATAAAGAAAAAAGAGGAAAAAAGAACCTTGTTTTCCTAAAAAAACAGTTCTAGAACAATCTGGAACTATTAGAACTATTATTATTTCTTTAAAAGTCAATTAGAGCTTCAGTTTCTTGAGTAACTTATAAGTATTTATTGCACTATTCTAATGTTATGATTGGAATGGCAGTACAACAAACAGGAAGCAAAGGAATTGGTGTAGAGACTAATACAGGCAAATCTGCTTTAGAATTATTATGTAATGTAGAGAATGTATTAAATAATTATGTTTCCTTTTTAGAAACAAAATTTAAAGATGTTAATAAAGCAAACGTAGTAGTTTCACAAATTAAAAAAAATTATCAAGGAATAGTTATGTTTAAAAATCCAAAATCAGATGAATTCATACTAGTTCCTATGTTCTCTGTTGAAACAAAAGATAATAACGGAACAAAAATAATAGATTATAGAGTTATTTGTAATAATGAATTATATCCTTATAAATTACCAGATATTTCAAACTTAAACTTTAATCCAGATAGAAAATATGGATGATTGAAAAACAAAAAAGAGGAAAAAACACATTAAAAATCGGGGAGGAATAAAATGAAAAAAACAACAATATTTTTGATAGGGTTGTTTTTGATTGCATTATTGCCTTTAGCAATAGCAGCAGAAACAGCAATAGAACCAACACCAATAGATCCAATCTTGGTGCAAGAACAGACAGACGTAAATACAGCAGGAACAACACCTGACAGTCCGATATGGGGATTAGAACGAGCATGGGAAAGAGTACAATATTCTTTAACATTCGGTGCAGAAGCAAAATCTGAAAAAGCATTACAAACAGCAACAGAAAGACTTTATGAGTTGAAATTAATGACTCAAAAAGGAAATGTAGATGCCGCAGTAAAAGCACAAGCAGAATATGCAAAAACTATGGAACAAGTTAAAGAACAAATTGGAAAAATTGATGACAAAGATTCAGAAACAAAATTAAAGAAAACAATCAAAGTTGAAGAAAAACTTCAATTACATATACAAGATGCAGACAAAATAAAAGGAGATCTTGAACAAATAAAAGAAAAAACACAAACACAAAACAAAGAAAAAATAGGGAAAATTGTAGACGACATCACAGCAGAAACAGATGATGCAGAAAAAGCAGCAACAGAAAAACAAGAAAAAGCAAAAGTTGAATACAAAGCAAAAGAAGGAAAAACAGATGAAGAAGTAGGACAAGAAGAAGCAAGATTGAGAGAGCAAGTAAATAAAGAAATAAATGAAGAAACAAGAGGAGATACAGAAGCACACATCAAAAACATGGAAAGAAAGATGGCTGAAGCAAAAACAATGTTCGGATCAGAAACATCTGCACAGTATGAAAATGCACAGAAATTAATGGAACAGGCAAAAACAGCTTATCAGAACGGAGATATGGTTCAGGCAAAAGAAGATGCAAAACAAGCAATGAATGAAGGAATAAAAGCAATGAATCAATACAAGCAAATGAAACAAAATGGAGCTGCAGAAGGTAATGGAAATCAAGAGCAAAATGCAAACGAAAACCAAAACCAAATTAAAGGCGATGACACATTAAAAGACGAAGCAGGAAAAGAAATGGAAAAAGAAAATGAAAGCAACAAGCCTTTAAATGAAACAGTTTCCGGAAAACCATCAGAAGATGTTTCAGGAATGCCTCAAGGAGCAGGAAAGAATTAATTAATTTTTTTTATTTTTCTTTTTTTTTTTATAATATTTATTAAATTACCTTTGTTTAAATATTTGTTCTAAAAATTTCAAAAATCATCAAACTAAAATGTTATTAAATAGTGGTAAAAGAAACAAAAGATTGATAAATACAGCAAGTTAACTAAATTTTATAAAAAATGAAACCTCCAAAACCCTTTGAAATAAAACTTATTGCATCCCCTAAAGATTTCTCGCCAATCAGAGAAGACTTTAAAGTTATCGGAGCATTCAATCCAGGAGTCACAACAGTAGAAACCCCACAAGGTTTAGAAACAATTTTATTTGTAAGAGTTGCTGAAACTCCTCGGACAAGGATACCTGGTAAAGTTTTACTGCCTTATTTCCACATAACAAATAAAGAACAAGCACCTATTAAAATAGATTATGATGTTGCTGATAGAAAAACCTTTAAAGAAATTCATAAAAAAGAAGCTATTCCTGAAAAAGGCACAATCAGATTAAGACACATTTCATTACCTAGAATGATTGTATTGAATGCAAATAGAGAAATATATAAGACACATCAAGAACCCGCCATATGTCCTTCATGGGAATTTGATAGGTTTGGACTGGAAGATGTGAGGATAACGCATTTAGATGACAAGAGATATATAATAACTTATGCTACACCACATAGAGAGTTTGGAGTTTATAGTTCTATTCTAACTAATAAGGAAATTAAAAAAAATCAAAGTTTAGAAAGAATAACACTAGAAAACACCCCTCATCAAGAAATTAGGGGAAAAGATGTTGCTATATTTCCAACAAAAATTCCAAGTCCTGCAAAAACAGAAACTATAGATAAAGGGCAGCCAATTTATGCTTCATTTATACGTCCTAATGCATTTTCTGATTTAAGCATTCCAGGTATATGGATTTCTTACTCTCCAGATCTTGTACATTGGGGGCAAAACCACAGGTTAATAATAAGTGAGAATGATGAAGTAACTGGAACAGGAAGTCCTCCTGTAAAAAGACCTTATGGATGGGTGGAAGCATATCATGAAACAACAAGAAACAATAAAGGAAAAACAAAATATGTTACCAGATTAATGACTCTTGATTTAAAAGAACCATGGAAAGTATTACATAAAAGTTCTGTTTTACTAGACAGAGAAGATTTCAGAGAGATTTTGCCAGAAAAGGGGTATGTTCCAGATACAGTTTTTACTACAGGAATGGTAGTTGATGGAGACAGAACAGACTTTTACCAAGGAATAGATGACCAATGGACAACACGTGCCTCATTTTATACAGAAGACATTGATAAATTCGCATGAATAAAATATTTTTAATATGGTTATTTAAGAAATGCATTGATTTATTTTTAAAGATGTGTAATAAAGTTTTCTAAGTGAGCCAGCCAATTGAAGTTAACATTGAAATTTAAAGAAGCAAGAGTTTTATTTATTATTTTAACAAACTATAAAAACCCATCAAATTTCCATACAGCATGGCAAATGCATTTGATGAAGTTGCAATAAATAAATGGAAGAGTTATTTTCTTATGTTAGGATTTGGAGTAATCATCATAGGTCTGGGATATGTTGTAGGATTTATTTGGGGTGGAGGAGATTTTGGATTTACATTGATGATTATGATTATTGCATTTTTCATATCAATTATTATGGCTCTAACAAGCTATTTCTGGGGGGACAAAATGGCTATTTCAATAAGCCATGCAAAACCAGCAAATAAAAAAGAGCATGCACACTACATTAATTCCGCTGAAGGACTTGCGATTGCAGCAGGCCTTCCAAGACCAAAAGTATATGTTATTGAAGACGAAGCAATAAATGCATTTGCAACAGGACGCAATCCTGAACACGCATCAATAGCTGTAACAACAGGAGCATTAAAAAAATTAAACAGGACAGAACTTGAAGGTGTTATTGCCCATGAAATGTCTCATGTTAAAAATTATGATATGCGACTTATGACAATAACTGTTGTTCTTATCGGTGTAATTGCATTAATGAGTGATGTTTTCTTAAGAAGCTTGTGGTTTGGCGGAGGAAACAGAGATAGTGGCAAGGGAGGAAATCTCAATCTGATATTTATTTTAATAGGAATAGCCCTAGCAATTTTAGCACCATTAATTGCGCAACTAATTCAACTAGCAATTTCAAGAAAAAGAGAATATGCAGCAGATGCACAAGGCGCTTTATTATCAAGATATCCTGAAGGACTTGCCAATGCTTTGAAGAAAATTAAAACAGAGCATTTAGACACAAAGAATGCATCAAAAGCAACAGCACATCTTTATTTTTCCAATCCATTAAAGAAAGGCTGGCTAAATAATATGTTTTCAACACATCCACCAATTGAAGACAGGATAAAGAGATTGGAAGAGATGTAAATAATAATGAGTTTCAATTAACATGCATGAACACACATTGGCAAAAAACATAATTGATACAGCAGAGAATACAGTATCAGGAAAGAAAATCAATTCTATAAAAATAGAGATGGGTGAAATAGCAGATATACTACCTTCTGATTTATTGGATGCTTTGGATTTGATAAATGACGAGTATTTCTATGATGTTGTTGAAACAGAATCAGTAGTTAAATGTTCTTGCGGATTTAAAGGACGGCCTAAAATCCTCGGAGACCAATAGAGAAGTTTATGTTGTTGTTTGAATTTATCTGCTAGATTTTCTTTTTTTATTTGTGTTTTTTTGGTTTTAGTTGATTTGGATTTTTTCATAATATTTATTGGTGCGGGGATTATATAAATTTAATCGATTTTAATCGTAAACCTTATATATTCATATTACAGTTAATATATTGCTATGCAAAAACAAAATAGTTCTAAAATTATTATATTCATAATTATAGGTTTTGCAATTATAATTTTATTAGGAATTGGTTTAGGATTTCTTTATTCCTCTTTACCTGCACATCATCCAGAAAAAAGTAAAGAGTTTTGCGAAAATGCAGGTGGGCAATGGACAGCTAATCAAACTTGTCTTCTCTCTTACAAAACAGCTGGTGAAAGCTGTATCGATGGTGGGCAGTGCATAAGTGGAGTTTGTTTTCCGCCAGAATTAACTGATGAACAAAAAATTAATCTTAATAACGGCCCCTTGAACAACATCGTGGGAACTTGTTATCCTGAAGGTTTAGTAACGGGTTGTATTGAACAAGTCCTCATAGGAACAATCTCAAAAGAATCTATGTGTATGAAAGATTAATTAAAACGTATGAATACTAAAAAGATTTATACCTTAAGTATTAAAGTTTAATTGATTTCTTATATCTTCTCTCCTTTCAACAATAAAGAATTAGTCACAACTGAAACACTTGATAGCGCCATTGCTCCTCCCGCAATTATAGGATTTAATAAATATGCAACACCAAACAAATATAATATTCCTGCCGCAATAGGAATTCCTAATGAATTATAGAATAATGCCCAAAACATGTTCTGTTTTATTTTTTTTATTGTTGCTCTGCTTAGTTTTATTGCAGAGATTATATCTGAAATATCATTTCTCATCAGAACAACATTGCCTGTTTCGATTGCAACATCTGTTCCAGAGCCCATTGCAATGCTTATATCTGCCTGTGCCAATGCGGGAGCATCATTTATTCCATCGCCGACCATGATTGTTGCTCCTGATTTCTGAATATTCGTGATATGTTGAAGTTTTTGCTGAGGCAATACTTCAAAATAGACATTCTCTTCGAGAATTTCTGCCTCTCTTGCAATTGCTTTTGCTGTTTTTTCATTATCGCCTGTGATCAAGTAAACATTAAGACCTTGCTTTTTTAATTCATGAACAACGTCTCTTGCATTTTCTTTTAATTTATCTGCAACAGCAACTGCTCCAAGAATATTTTTGTTAGAAGATAGAATCATTACTGTTTTTCCATCATTTTCTAATTCTTCCAAAGCATATTTTTGTTCTGGTGTTAAAACTAGTTTATTTAATTTGGCTAATTTTAGATTGCCGAAATAATATTCTCTTGAAATTCTATCTTTATTTGTTTTTATTTTTGCTTTTACGCCAAATCCAAATAATGCACTGAATGCAGACGAGGCAAAATGATCTATTTTTCTCGTTTTAGCATAATTTGTTATTGCTTCTGCAAGAGGATGTTCTGATTTTTTCTCCAAGGAATATACAATTTCAAGAATTTCTTTATTAGTTAGTTTTGAAAATGAAACGATATTCGTTAATTCGGGTTTTCCATAAGTCAATGTTCCTGTTTTATCGAAAACAATGTTTTTTGCTTTATGCAATTTCTCTAAAGAATCTCCTCCTTTGATCAATATTCCTTTTTTCGCACCCAAACCTGTTCCGACAATTATTGCTGTTGGCGTCGCCAATCCTAATGCGCAAGGACATGCAATCACAAGAATAGAAATTGCAATCATCAATGCGAATGAAAATTCTTTTTGAAATGCAAAATACCACAATAAAAATGAAATAATTGCAATTATTAAAACAACAGGAACAAAATAATTTGAAATAACATCAGCAAATCTTTGTATTGGTGCTTTTTTTGTCTGCGCATCTTCAATTAATTTAATTATGTGCGCTAAAACAGTTTCTTTGCTTGTTTTTGTTGCTTTTACTTTAAGGAAACCTTGTTTATTTAATGTTCCTGCAATAACTAGCTCGTTTTTTGATTTTTCAACAGGCATGCTTTCTCCTGTTATCGTGCTTTCATCAACAGAAGAATTCCCGTCTATTATTATTCCATCAACAGGAATTTTAGAGCCAGGTTTGATTAAAACAATGTCGTTAATTTGAACTTCATCGATATTTATTTCTAATTCAACTAATTTTCCTGTATTTTTGTCTTTTCTTAATACTATTGCGATTTTTGGAGCAAGATTCATTAATTTTTTAATTGCTTCTGATGTTTTTTGCTTTGCTCGTTCTTCTAAATATTTTCCTAATATGACGAATGCAATTAATAATGAAGATGTTTCAAAATAACTCATTGATTCGCCTGAAAATAAAAGATAAATGCTGTAGAAATATGCAGCAGATGTTCCTAGAACTATTAATACATCCATGTTTGCTGAGCTATTTTTTATTGCATAATATGCTCCTTTGTAAAAATCCCATCCAACATAGAACTGAATTATCGTCGCTAAAATGAATAAAATGTAATTGCTGTAAGGAAATGTTATTTTGAAAAGCATATCTGCCATTGCAATTATAAAAACAGGGATTGCAAGAAACAAACTTAGGATGAATCTTGATTTATACTGCGAGCTTTCTTTTTTATTGCCAGAATTTAAGTTTTTTTTTAATTCTGGTTGAATTTTTTGCGCTTTATAACCTAAATCATGAACTAATTTAATAATTTCATCATCACTCATTATTTTCTCATCATATTCTACATTCAGGACTTCTAATGCAAAATTAACTACTGCACTCTTTATCCCTTTTGTTTTGTTCAGACTGCGTTCAATTGTTTGCGAGCAATTGACACAATGCATTTCGGTTATTTTGAATTTAGTGTTCATTACATCTGTCTCAAGGATACCCAATTTTTGAAAATTGGGAGGAATTGA
>CAZSEK010000045.1:0-8288 GCA_964605945.1 uncultured Methanosarcinales archaeon | reverse complement strand
CTTATTACTAGTGTAAATAAAATTAATTATATCAGATATTGAAAGATTTTTATTTTGAATCTTTTCATTCATTTCGTCTCTATTCAATACGCGATAATATTCAAGCAATAACTCGATAGAAATATAACAAAAAACATTTTCGCCAGCTATAGATTTGACTACTGCAGCCGAATCTCCTTTCCAAAATGTTGCAGATATCCATATATTCGTATCTAAAACAATATTCATATTTTCTTTTCTCTTCTTAAACGATGTATTAATTCAACAACTTCGTCTTCTCTTATTTTCTTCTTAGCATCTCTGAATGGTTTTGTTACTTCATCCCAATTACTGAAGGCGCCTTTTTTTATAATTATTTCATTATCTTTTAACATAAAAAATACTTTTGTTCCTTCAGTTAAACCCATTTCTTTCCTTATACTCATAGGTATTGCCACTTGTCCTCTTGAACTTATTGTTGCCATTTCAATTATCTCTGTTGCCATGATATCACCTTTAAATTTTTTTATTAAATCTTATTTATCTTATTAATAAGATTAATCTTATTTATAAACTTTTTGCTTAATTGCGAAAAGTTCGGAACGAAGTGACCGAATATTGTGATTCATGACTTTATTGAGAAAAGAATAAGTTCTTAATAAGTCTTTAGGAGAGAAAAGCGGAAGAATTACGGAAAAGGTGGAGAATTTACGAGTTATTTTAAAATAGGTAATTGGTTCAGCCATCTATCTATTTCTAAACTTGCAATTTGATAATTAAATAGTTTGTAAAAATAATTCATGAACTTATTTATTAAATTAAAGGTATTTGCATTTCTTGCATATGCAATCCATCCTTCAAATTTCAAATAAATGTCATCATAAACTATTAGTTGTTTATCGTATTTTCTTTTCCAGATATTTATATTTTTTAATAATTTATGAAAATAAAATATTCTGAATCCAAGAAAACTAATTCCTCGACTTAATAATATGATTTTAGATTTGTCTTTATGCAGTTCTATTTTTAAATTTGTTTTTAAAAATAAATTTATTTTCGTTTTATATAATTCTAATTGTGATTTAGAGTTGTGCATTATTATAAAATCATCCACATAGCGAATATAATATTTTATTTTTAACTTGTGTTTTACATATTGGTCGAATTCATTTAAATAAACATTAGCAAAAAACTGAGATGTTAGATTTCCTAAAGGCATTCCTTTATTTTCTTTATTTTTGTTGTTTTTATTCTCTTTATCATTATTTGATTTATGATTTTCTAAAATTATTTTTATTAATCTTATTACTTTCTCGTCTTTAATTTTCTTTTTAAGTATATTTATTAAGACCGCATGGTTCATAGAATCAAAATATTTCTTAATATCGCATTTTAAAATATAGCATGAGTTTGTATTGTTTTTTGAAACTTTCTTTTTAAAATAATCAAATCTTTCTATTGCTTTATGAGTTCCTTTACCTTTTCTGTTTGCATAAGAATCGTGAATGAATGTTTTATCGAATATCTGTTCTATAATGTTGCATAATGCATGATGAACTATTCTATCTCTAAAATCAGAAACGCTTATTCTTCTGGTCTTCGGATCTCTTAGAATGAATGTTTTTAATGACTTGGGTTTGTATGTTTGATTTATTAAGTCCGTTTGTAAATTTAATAAATTTCCGATTATGTTTGTTTCAAAATCACGCACATATTGTTTTTTAGTTTTTCCTTTTCTTGCTTTCATAAAAGCAAGCCAAAGATTATCAAAAGAGAAAAAGTCTTCATATAAATTCCCATATCTTTTCATAAAAACATCTCTGTGGAGGTCATTCCACGAACCCTATTGTCATTATTGAGATTCCTGTTGTTGCCGTTGATGTTGGAATCGTTGTCCAACCTCCTAAGCCACAAATCAAGGGTAGCTCTTTTATTGTATATGCACTGTTGCTTCATGCGTTCGAACATTAATAAATAATACCTACTTGCTGTTGCAACTGAATTTTATATCTTTTAATTAAAAAAGACCTAATAAAAGAGCATGTGGCCTCCACGAATCAACAATTAGTTGATTAAGAGACAATAAAAGAAAAAAGAAGAAAAATAAAAATGTTTCGTTTTTATAAAAAACGAAGCTCCGAACAGGGTGAGGTTGTTTCGGTTTTATATGTTAATTAGGTTTTAATGTTGTTTTAATTTTTCGAAAAAAGCGATAGTTTTTTCTAATTCTGATGCTTTTAAATTTCCTGCTCTTACTTCTTGCACTAATTTAGTTTGTTTTTCCACATCTTTATTCGAATAAGGCAATGAAATTTTTTGCGTTCTGGCTTCGCCAGCGACTCTTAACACCCCACGAACCCCACCGTCATCATTGAGACCCCCGTCGCCGCCGCCGATGTTGGAATCGTCGCCCAACCCCCCAAGCCACAACTGATTTGCAAATGGTTTTGGTTGTGCATCAACATATTTATTGTCATTATTCATAAAAATATTTGATTCACTTACACCCGAATCTTTTAAGAAAGTTCCATAAGCTTGTGCTTGATCGCCAAAAAGCCAAACAGTTCTTTCATCTTCCCCATATCTTGTTACGGGAATTGAAGAAGTATTATTTACAGCTAAATATGCTCCTTTAGGCAATTTTTCTAAAAATTTCTTAACATGAAAATCCTCTTTTAAAAAATATTCTTCATTCTTTCTATGTTGTTCAACTGCGTTTGAAGGATTTCTTAAGACTAAAGAATTTCTTAAGAAATATCTTTTAACTTTTCCATCTGGAACAAATAAAGAACCTTCTTTTACATAAGAGCCATTCTGGCATAAAGAATGATTTTTTCCTGCTTGTCTTCTTGCGTATGCAAGATCTCTGGCAGAAATTAATTTTGCGCCATCAGATTTTACTGCATCTAATTTTTTATCATAAGATTCGCCAGTATATAATTTAATTATTCCTAAATCTTTAATGTTTGCTTCTTGTTCTATTTTAACGCTCATTTTAAACCCCCTTGATTAATATTATTTTAATTGTATTTAGACTATGTAGAACGTTTCTATTTATAAATCTTTCGTTTTTGTTGTCACTTAAGAATGGTTAAACTTTAGAAATCGAATTTTTTATTTTTTTATCTCTTCTCTCTTTCTAATTCTGCTTTTAATTTGTCAGCTATGAATTCTCCGTGAAAGAAATCAACTTTTACTGCAATGCTTATTTTTCCTGCAAGCACTCTTGCTGCTTTTCCTTTATCTTTTGAATTCATAACATATGAATGACTTAAAATATATCCATGTTTAGGACATTTTATTTTTTTATTTCTTAAATGCCTAAATAATGCTTTTTCTGCACCTAATAATTGTATTGTCGAACTAGGCATAAAAACTAATCCTCTTAATGAATGTGCTTTTTCAATTAATTTTGCTCCTGTTAATGCACCAACTAATTCATGAAGATTAGGGCAATAAACTCTCATTACATTTGCAAGATAATCAGTCATTTCATTTCTTGCATTATACATGTTATTAATGTGTATTGCATAATTAAGAATTGCTTTTCTATCAGCATCAGTTATATCAGGACCCATAGAAACTTCAAAACCATTTTCATGCATTAATGTTTTCTTGTCTTTTTCAAGAATTGTTTTTATGAATGTTTCATTATCTGATAATCTGTGCTCTAATTCTGGAAAATAATATCCATACCACTCTCTTAATCTTTTTGATAATGTGTTGCATATTTTATTAAGTTCTTCAATTGAACTTATTGCTTGAATAATATAATTATCTTCGTTAACAGATAGTGCAATCTGCTCTTTAACTTTCTTCATATTTATTTCAATTAAATAATCGTGATTACGCTCTTGCATAAAAGAATAGAATGTGGAGGGATTTATAAATGTTTATTTAACAATACATTTAAAAACTATTTACTTATTCTATTCACTATGGCAGAAAATGCTCAAACAACACATAAGGTAAGTCCTCAACAAAGACAAAAATTAAAGCACTTTGTTAAGGAGTTAGAGAACTTTAAAGGAAGACACACAGAGCTTGTATCAGTTTATATTCCATCAGGATATGATATGAATGCAATTACAAATCATTTATTTCAAGAGCAAGGAACAGCAACTAATATCAAAAGCAAGTCTAACAGAGACAATGTAGTTGCAGCTTTAGAAAAAATGATACAGCATTTAAGATTAGTTAAAAGAACTCCTCCAAATGGGCTGGCAGCATTTGCAGGAAACACTGCTGAAAGAGATGGTGTGCAGGATTTTAATGTCTGGTCTATAGAACCTCCTGTTCCATTGAATTTAAGATTATACAGATGTGATAAAGAATTTATTCTAGAACCACTTCATGAAATGGCTTATGATAAAACAACATATGGTCTTGTTGTTATGGATAAAAGAGATGCAACAATTGCAATACTAAAAGGAAAAACAATAATTCCTCTTGTAAAAGAAGATTCTATGGTCCCTGGAAAAATGAGAGCAGGAGGACAATCCTCTGTAAGATTTGCTCAGAACAGAGAGCTTGCTGCAAAAGCATTCTATAAAAAAATAGGAGATATGATGAAAGATCAATTCTTGAATATGGGTGATGAATTAAAAGGAATTATAATTGGTGGACCAGGTCCAACAAAATATGAATTTGCAGACGGCGCATTCATAACTAATGAAGTCAAGAAGAAAATAATAGGAATAAAAGATTTATCTTATACTGATGAATTTGGATTGCAGGAATTAGTTGAAAAAAGCGAAGATATTCTTGCAAATGAAGAAGTTGGTGAAGAGAAAAAAATAATGCAAAGATTTTTTGACACTCTCGGAAAAACAGCAGGCAAAGCATCTTATGGAAAAGATGAAGTCATGAATAATATAAAAATGGGTGCTGTTGAAGTTGTATTATTAAGCGAAGCATTAGATGATGCAACAATAGAATTATTCACAGAAGAAGCAGAAAAAATGGGAACAGAAATTGCAATAATCTCTGTAGAAACTCGTGAAGGTGTGCAATTAAAAGAAATCGGAAAAATAGCAGCTATTCTAAGATATGAAGTGAATAAGGATTATTAAAATAGATATTTCTTCAAGTGATTTCTTTTATTTCATAAACTTCTTAAAGAACATTAATTCTAAATGAGCATGTTCGACAACATGAAAAATATTGCTGAAAAAGCATATGATGAGCTGAATTCTTTAAAGGCATTTGACAGAGAAGAAAATCGGCATTTGATTGTAAAATACAATGGAAAAATAAAAGGATATAATGCAAATGCAAAATATAATGATAAAACAATCACATTTACTCTTTCCAGAAGTATGGAAAATGTCGACGATGATATTCAAATTGGATTGATTCAATCATTGATGATAAAAATATACAAAAATAAAACAAGCAATATTCGAAAAATAAAAACAGACAAAATGGAATTATATGAAACTTTCATAAAGAGTCTTACAAAATACGCAAAAAAACATACGCACAATCCAATTCTAGAAGAATCATTCAATAGGGTCAATGAACAATTTTTCAACAACAATATAGACAAGCCAAATCTAGTATTTGCAACAGAATCGTTCAGAAAACTTGGAAGCTATGAATATGGAACAGATACAATAAACATAAGTTCTATTTTTCAAGAGCTGGAAGAAAATGAAATCAAATTTCTAGATTATGTAATCTATCATGAATTGCTTCATAAAAAACATTTATTTGAAACAAAAAACGGAAGACATCAGGCACATACAAAAATATTCAAAGAAGATGAAGCAAAATTCGGAAAAAATATTGAAGAAGAGTTGAATAAATTCTTAAGAAATAAAAAACATTCATTAAACTTTACAAAAAGAAAAATTGGAAGGTTCTCATTAAGAAATATTTTGAAGTTTTGGTAAATTATTTTTTCTTTTTCTTAGAACTCTTTGTTTTAAAAACAAGATATGCTTGTATTAAAATTAAGCTAGCTATTGCTCCGCAGGCATTTGCCAGTAAATCAGTCATAGTATCATAATAATTATCAAAAGGAGTTGGTTCAGGCAATACGACTTGATTTTCGAGTATTGAAGGAGTATTATATGTTTTAGGATCAACACCTATTAATGAATCAGAAACTAATTCAGGCTCTACACCAAGAAATCCCTGGCCTCCACTTATGAATCTCTCTCCTCCAAATTCAAGAAATTCTCCTAATACAGATGTGCCAAGACATAATAATAATACAATAACTAATAAAATTTTATGAAAATGCTTTTCTTTTGTTTTGATTCTTTCTTTTAATGCAAAATAAAATATGTTTGCCAATACGAATGCAGAAAAGAAGTGAGTTATCATATCATAATTTATACCAAAAAACTGCATGCCGAAAAAACCAAATCTTCCTAGCTCGTGCAAAGACATCACGAAATTGATTAAGAAAAAAGAAAACCAATTCATATTAAGTTTATTATATGAAAAATAAAATAGTGTTGCAAACCCTATAAATAAGAAGCTGTCAAAAACATAATAACTTTCTCCTCTTAAGATTGAATATGATGCTATAAATAGATAAAAAGCAAGAAATGCAAAATACATTAGTTTTATTAAAGGATTTTTTTTAACCATAATAACATCAGGATTATGAGCAATATAAAGGTTATGTTATTATGAGCATAAATATTTAATATCCAAGCATTTATAAAGGGAAACTGATTTCTAATATTATTGAAACAAAATCAGCGTCTTAAGACTGAGATGCGCTAAGGATCGCGTTCCAAACAGAGCATTACCTTAATCAAGGATTGTTTTCTCGAGGAATGCTCAAAAATTATTAATAATATTAATGAATTATTTTCTAATTTTTGACCTTATATGATTAATTAAATCATAATTTAACTAGGAAGTGATTTAATAAAAAACAAAGGAGATAAAATGAATAAAGAAATACAGACAAATACGTTTAATGAAGATGTAAATACATTCGAAGAATTAAATTTGAAAAAAGAAACACTGCAGGCAGTGAAGAAATTGGGTTTTGAAAAACCAACACCGATACAGTCAAAATGCATTCCTGAATTAATTGCAGGACATGATGTTGTCGGACAATCATTCACAGGGTCAGGAAAAACAGCAGCATTCGGACTTCCATTAATTGAAAAAATAGACTTAAAAAAAGGAATCCAGGCATTAATTTTAACACCAACAAGAGAATTATGCGTTCAAGTCCAGATGACACTTGAGACTTTTGCAAAATTTTCAAGACATAAAGTAACTGCAATTTATGGAGGAGCAAGCTACAATCCTCAAATAAGTGCATTAAAAGAAGTTGAAATTGTTGTTGCAACACCAGGAAGATTGCTTGACCATATGCAGCAGGGAACAATCAAACTAAATAATGTAAAATTCTTGGTTTTAGATGAAGCAGACAAAATGTTTGAAATGGGATTTGTAAATGATGTAGAAAAAATAATGAAACATATTCCAAAAAACAGACAGACAGCATTATTCAGCGCAACAATGCCTTCAACAGTAACGCATTTGATAAAAAAACATCTTAAAAATCCGTCAATGATAAAAGCACAGACAAAAGTTGACAACTCATTGCTGAAACAGGTTTATTTTAATGTTGAACAGCACGATAAATTCTCATTATTAGTGCACCTTATCAAGAAAAAAACAGGAGAAGGATTGGCTATTGTATTTTGCGCAACAAGACATGAAGTTGATGCATTAGAAAGAAATCTTAGAGAAAACAAAATACATGTAATGGCTGTTCATGGCGGATTAAGCCAAAACAAAAGACTTTATGCAGTAAACTCATTGAAAAGAGAACACATCCAGATTTTAGTTGCAACAGATGTTGCTGCAAGAGGCCTTGACATTAACAATATTACACACATATACAATTATGATGTCTCAAAAACATCAGAAGAATATATTCATAGAATAGGAAGAACTGCAAGAGCAGGAAATAAAGGAGAAGCAGTAACTCTTTTAACTCAAAAAGATTATGAGAATTTCTCAAGAGTTTTAAGCGATAGAACAATCAAAATATACAAAGAAACCTTACCTGAATTTGAAAAATTAAGATTTGTCAGAAATGAACGAAGCAATGACAGAAGACCCCACCAAGCAGGTGGACCAAGATCAAGATTCGGCAGTCAGCGTTCAGAAGGCCGAAGAAGCAGTGAAGCATCAGGACAAAGATCAGGCACTAATCCTCACAGAAGTGGTGGATTTAAACCTCATGTCAGAAGACCAAGATTTGGAAGCGGGTAATAGGAATAAAAATAAACAACAATATTTATAAATCCTTCAAATTTCCTAAGACTATA
>CAZSEK010000044.1:0-8474 GCA_964605945.1 uncultured Methanosarcinales archaeon | reverse complement strand
TTAAAGAGCAAAAAAATAATTTTGAAAAATATGCAGATGTAAATCATGAGAAACTGCCTTTGTGGACTTTGGAAATGCAGAGAGATATGCACGAACATAAACTGATGACAGTTCATGATGCATTTGAAAAAGGGCATTTCAAAAATAAAGCATATGCCTGGGCTGTTTATATTGCATATAATTTATTTAAGCAGATTGGACTTCCAGAAGACAAGTTAAGATTAAGACAACATTTTCCTGACGAAAAAGCATTTTATGCAGATGATGCATGGGATATTGAGATAAAATTAAATTCATTTGGATGGACAGAATTGTGCGGTGTGCATGATAGGACAGATTATGATTTAACACAGCACGGGAAAGCATCAGGAAAAGAGTTAAAAACATTCAATGAAGAGGCAAAAGAAGCTCAAATTCCAAATATAATTGAGATTGCATTTGGTACAGACAGGCCGACATTTGCATTATTAGATATATTTTATTCAAAAACAGAGGAAGCAGAAGGAAAAACAAAGTTTTTAGTGCCTATTCACATGAGTCCTGTTAAAGTTGCTGTGTTCCCATTATTGAAAAAACCAGAATTGACTGAAGTTGCATCCAAGATTTTTGATGATCTGCAGAAAGAATTTTCAATTCGTTATGATGTTTCAGGAAGCATAGGAAAAAGATATTTACGCGAGGATGAATCAGGAACACCATTCTGCATTACTGTTGACTTTGATTCCTTAGATAAAAAAGATGTCACAATAAGATTCAGAGACACAGAAGAGCAAAAAAGAATTCCAATAGCACACATCCATGATTTCATAAGAAAGCTGTTGAATTATGAATTAGACTGGGAGGATATTTAAGGTGAGAACATGGTAAAAAAGGTTATGAATTCTAATTGGATGGATGTAGAACCTATAAATTTTTTTGGAAATAAACCTAAAAAACAAAAGAAGGAACCAACTTTAAGTGATATGCTTTATGGTTCTTCAAATAATATAAAAGAAAAAGAAAGAGATACTCGAAGAACATTCGGAAATACTCAAAAGAAACAAATTTGGTATCAGCAAAACGGAAAATGTGCTAGATGTCATAAACCTTTAAATATCATAACTGTTGAATATGATCATATTAAATCTTGGGCAGATAAAGGTAAAACAATTACTGAAAATGGTGCTGCTTTGTGTCGAGAATGTCATGGAATGAAGAATCATGAAGAAAGACATAAAAAATTCAATAAAAAAAGAACATCCAAACAAAAAGATGATGGTTTCGGTTTGAAACCTATTAAATGGTAAGTTAACATGGACTGCCCGCAACATAGAAAGAATAATCAGAGATGTTCGTGTCCTGAGATAACTTGTTCAAGGCATGGAATATGTTGTGAATGTGTTGCGTATCATAGAGCAACAAAATCAAAATGTTGGTGCATGAAGTAAATATTTTAAATCACTATATTTAATTTATTAAGAGGTAAAAATGTATGATGTTATAATTATTGGAGCTGGTCCGGCAGGTTTGACTGCTGCAATGTATTGTGCCCGTAAAAGTTTAACGACACTTGTTTTAAGCATAGATATAGGGGGCCAGGTAGAATTAACAAATGATGTTGAAAATTATCCTGGTTTTACACTTCTGACAGGACCAGAATTAATCAAGAGATTTGAGGAGCATGTAAAAAAATATAATGTTGAAATAGATGAAAAAGTTAAAGTAACAAGCATAGAAAAAGAAGAAAAAGGATTTACAATAAGAACAGATTCTAAAACTCATGAAGCAAGTTCAATTATAATCGCTTCAGGAAGAATAAAACGAAACTTGGATGTTTCAGGAGAAAAAAAATTCAAAAATAAAGGAATAAGTTGCATGTTGAGATACAATATTCATGAATGCCAAGATAAAGATATTGCAATAATTGGTGCAGGAAATTCTGCGGTAAATGTTGTTTTTCAGGCAATTCCCTTAGCGAATAAAATATATATACTCAACAAATCAAGCAAACCGAATGCAGACGAAATATCTTTAAATAAAATTAAGAATAATCCGAAAGTTGTTTTCATGAATAACACATCTGTTTTGGGTATTTTCGGAAATGAAAGAGTTGAAAAAATAAGTATTAAGCAAAAAGAAACAGAGCAAACTATTGATGTTCAGAAGATATTTGTCGAGATTGGTTATGTTCCAAGCACAGATTTTCTTGATGGAAGCATAAATAAAAATGAAAAAGATGAAATAAAAATAGACCACAACAATATGACTAATGTTCCAGGAATCTTTGCTGCAGGAGATGTGACTGATGTTGAAGAAAAACAAATCATTGTTGCATGCGGTGAAGGCGCCAAAGCTGCTCTTTCAGTTTATGAATATCTTAAAAAGAATAATTTTATTGTTAGAGAATAATCTGTTGTTGGATTATTTATTGTTTTTTTATCTATTTTTAAGCTCAAAATGGAACTTTTCTTCCTGAATTTCTCTTTCTCTTAGATGTTCTATTGTTTTTAAGAAATTTTCAATCTCGATTATGGCACCGTATATCTGATGCTGTTTTGCAGGGTCTAATTTAGGATTAGATTCAAGCAAATCTATTAAATCTGATCTTCTTTTTTCAAATGTCGCTCTTAATTGTCTCAATGGCATTTTATCATCTCGTAAGTTATTTTCCTTTGAACTTATTTATTAAGTTTTTCTTTTATAATTTATTTGTTATATTTATAATATGTTTTTTAATTTTAATTTTGTATATGATTTAGATTTTGCTTTTAGTTTTGGCTTTTCTTCATTGAATTTGAATTTCTTTAGGAAGTATTCGAGACAGTCAACACCACAAAAATGCGCTTTTTTTCTGAGCTCAGGGCTGCCGAAAGTTAGGACAAAACAATCTTCATTCACACCATTCCCGCAAACAGGGCATATTTTGTCTTTAATCTTGAAAAATTCTTTTTTCCTTTCAATGAACTTATGAAGTGTTCCTTCTTTTATCTGTCTTTCAAAAAGTTCAAGCTCTGTTTCATTTAATTCATCTATTATTTTCGTTATTTTGTCCATTTTATATTTTGTAATGTTATTGTTAAATTAGTTTAATATCCATGTGACTGTTTTATTTGTCTTAATATGCCTGAATTATCTTGTATGCTTTTTGAATTCTTTATCATATCAACAAAATATTTGTCTTTTCTGTGAAGCCCTTCTTTGATTTCGTGTTCGTTATGAGTCCAGTTAACAATCTTTTTTGTCTTTCCAAATAAATCCTGGATAAATGTGTTGCTGAATTTGGTCCTTATATCCCCAATATGATCTGTTATTAAAAATAATTCAATAGAATCTTTTGTGGATTTGAAAAGAGCTATTGATTTGCATTTTTTCAATACTTCTTCGTTCTGAAAAAGGAATTTTGCTATGAAATATATGTCTTCTGTTGAGGCAAATAAAAGATTCATGAAGCTGTCTATTATTATGTTTGTTTTGAAAATCCCTTTTTCTGCTTTTCCATCTTTTAAGAAAACAACCTGAATAAGAGGTTTGCTTATGGAATAAATCATTTTAGGCTTGCCGTTTGAATTTGTCGGTTCTGCTTTTTCTTTTTTTACAATTCCGTATGCTTCAAGAAGCTTCAACTGCTGAACAATGTTTGAAAGACTTGTTTGGGTTTTTTCAGCAAGTTCACTTGGCGATTGCGGTTTTTCAGCAAGTTCTTTCAGCAAAACCCACTTGGTTGAACAAAACATTTCTGATTCAATATCGGATGCCATAAGTGATCTAAATTTAAAGAAATATATAAATGTTTCGTTTGTGTTTAAATAAATCAGTTAATTTAGTTTAAAATTTAATTAACTTATTCACTTAAATTTTAAAAAAATAAAATTTTGTGCTGAAAATCAGTTTTTTTATGAATTATTTTGTAATTTTTAATTTATTTTTTGTTTTTATTCATTTTAAAAAGGTAAAAAATCCTCAAAAAACAATGAAAAAACACCACTTTTATGATAAAAAAAGCACAACATTTTTATATACTTATCCCCAAAATATGAAAATATAAGAAAAATCATTGAAAATGATGAGTGTGTGGTAAGCAATAAATTAATTTAATTTATCTTAGTTGTTAATCTAACATTCATTAAAAATGATTGAGTAAAATTTAATTCAGTAAATTAATTCAGTAAAAAGAGGTGGGCGGTGGTAAAGATATTGATGTTTGGCTGGGAGTTTCCACCGTTTTATTCAGGAGGACTCGGAACAGCTTGCTTTGGTCTAACTAAAGGGCTTGTAAATAAAGGTAGTCAAATAACTTTTGTCATGCCTCATGGACCTAAAGATATAAAGTCAGAACACGTGAATTTAGTTGTTTAAGGGAATTTGAAATTTGACAACACGAAATTCAAAATAAAACACGTGAATTCTATACTGGCGCCGTACATTTCAGAAAAAGAATACGAACAAGAGTATCATAAAATGCTTCAATCAAAAACCTCTTCAATAAACAAGACTCTTTATGGTAAGAATATCTATGATGAAGTTTATAGATTTTCCCAGCAGGCAAAAATAATCGCCATGACAGAAGATTATGACATTATCCACGCTCATGATTGGATGACTTTTCAGGCAGGTATTGAAGCCAAAAAAATATCTGGGAAACCTTTAGTTGTGCATGTTCATGCAACAGAATTTGATAGGACGGGAAACAACAATGTCAATCAATATGTCTATGAGATTGAAAAACAAGGAATGCAGTATGCAGACAAAATATGTGCTGTTTCTAATTTTACCAAGCAAAAAATAATAAAATATTATGGAATGCCTGAAGACAAGATTGTTGTAGTGCATAATGCTGTTGAATTTAGTTCTGAGAAACAATTTGTTATAAAACAAAATGAGAAGATAGTGCTTTTTTTAGGGAGACTGACTCTTCAAAAAGGGCCTGACTATTTTGTTGAAGCTGCAAAAAAAGTTCTTGAGATAGACCCTGATGTGAAATTCATAATTGCAGGCACAGGAGATATGGAAGCAACGTTGATAGACAGAGTGGCTGGGCTCGGTCTCGGAAATAAGATTCTGTTTGCAGGATTTGTAACAGGCAAAGATGTTGATAAAATATATTCTATGGCTGATCTTTATGTCATGCCTTCTGTAAGCGAACCTTTTGGGATAACTCCCTTGGAAGCACTGAGAAATAATGTTCCTGTAATAATATCAAAACAATCAGGAGTTTCAGAAGTCCTTACAAATGCATTGAAAGTTGATTTTTGGGATATAAACGAGCTTGCCAATAAAATTGTTGCTGTTCTTAATTATAGGGCACTGCATCACGAATTAAAAAAGCATAGCTCATTGGAAGTTCAAAAATTCAACTGGAACATTCCTGCGCAGAAATGCATCGATGTATATGAAGACATTTTGAAAAATTATGATTATACTGATAAAAAACTAAGAGGTGCTGCATAATTTACAGAAATGAAAAGCAGAGGTGTGAATAAATGGTAAATGTTTGTTTTTATTTTCAGGTTCATCAACCATATAGGATGAGGAAATATAGTGTTTTCGACATAGGAAACAATTCAAACTACTTTGATGAACAAAAGAATGAGGAAATTATGCAGAAAGTTGCGAAAAAATGTTATCTGCCAACAAATAAAGTGATGCTCGACTTGATAAATAAATATAAAAACAAAAACAGGCAATTCAAAATAACTTATTCGATAACAGGAACTGCGCTCGAGCAGTTTGAGCTGTATGCACCTGAAGTTTTGGAATCATTCAAACAGCTTGCATCAACAGGATGTGTCGAATTTTTATCAGAAACATATTATCATTCGCTTTCATACATGCATTCAAAAGAGGAATTCAGAGAACAAGTTGAGATGCACAGGAAAAAAATAAAACAACTTTTCAATCAGGAGCCGAAAGTTTTCAGGAATACAGAGCTTATTTTTAACAATGAACTTGCAAATTTCATAGAGAAATTGGGTTATAAAGCAATACTTGCAGAAGGAGCAGACCACATCCTTCAATGGAGAAGTTCTAATTTTGTCTATAAGGCAAAGACAACAAATAATTTAAAGCTTTTGCTAAAGAACTATAAACTTAGCGACGATATTGCATTTAGATTCGGTCAGAAATCCTGGAAAGAATATCCGCTCACAGCAGACAAGTTTGCGCATTGGATTCATTCAGTTGATAAAGGAGATGCAATAAATTTATTTATGGATTATGAAACATTTGGTGAGCATCAGTGGGAAGATACAGGCATCTTTAATTTCCTGAAACATATGCCTGAAAAAGTATTCAAAAGCCATCACTCTAATTTTGTCTTTCCTTCAGAACTTGCAGAAATAGAACCAAAAGATGAAATAGATGTACACAATTTTGTTTCATGGGCAGATATCGAAAGAGATTTAAGTGCATGGAAAGGCAACAAGATGCAGGATTCTGCAATGCATGAACTTTATGCAATAGAAACTTCAGTGAAGAAGATGAAAAATTATCCTCTGCTTGAAGACTGGAGAAAACTCACAACAAGTGACCATTTTTATTATATGTGCACCAAATATTTTAATGATGGAGATGTACACAAATATTTTAATCCTTATGATACTCCTTATGATTCATATATAAATTTCATGAACATAATGAATGATATAATTGCGAGAATGAAAAAAATAATAGAGGACAAAAACATAATAATAGAGATGAGGGAACATTATAAACCAAAACACAAGATAACGTGTCCTTCAAATGTTTTGCACGAAATACAAATAGAATAAAAAACAAATAATTAAATTAAAATAAACTAAAAACAAAATAAACAAACAAAATAAACAAACAAAATAAACAAACAAAAGTAAAAAACAAAATAAACAAACAAAATAAACAATTGCCGTTCATAATATTAAAAAGAGGTGAACAGTATGGCCAGGCCAAGAAAAAATAAAGATTCAATTAAAAAAATAGATGAGATAGATGAGAAAATAAAATTAGAGAGAAAACTAGGTGCTGATTCTCACGCAATATCTCCAAGGATAAAGCACACAGCATTAAACTTAGATTCTAAAAATTCAGAAATAAAAAAACATGAAGAGAAACACGAATTATATGTTGAGATTTCTCCTGACAGGCAATTTGCTCTTTGTGACGGAAAACTAATAAAAGATCCCAAAGAGCTTGCAGAAATTCTAAAGACAATGAATGACAACACATTTGATTTCCATGTAAATGAATTTAAGAATGATTTCGCAAATTGGATAGATGATATATTTGATGAAAAAGAATTTGCTGACGAAATCAGAGAGATACACAATAAAATAGAGATGCGTGCAAAAGTTTTTGAGCATCTTTTTAAAAAATTAGAACATATGAAAAAATAAAATAAGCAATTAAAGCAAAACAAAACAAAAATATTAAAACAAAACATAAACTAATAAAAACCAATTAAAGCAAAACAAAAACATTAAAATTAAAATAAAATAAACAACAAATGATTGACAATAAACAAAAAATGGTTTTAAGGGGTATTGAAATGAAAAATGCACCAGATGAAAAAATGTTCATTTTTTGGAATGGGGAAAAAGCAAGGAATATTTTTGATCTGACAGAGGTTATCGAAAAAATATCTGAACAGGAATTTTATTCATATGTCAATGATTGGAAAAATGACTTTGCAAAATGGATATCTGATGTATTTAATGATTCTTCGCTAGCTGTAAAATTAGGAAAAGAAAAATCAAGACAGGGCAATTTGAGGGTGTTGAAAGAAGTCATGAACATAGAATCATCAGAAAGGATGTTTTTCGGATTTTTCAAGAAAAAAGACAAATATCCTGTAAAAAATTCTTCTTTGAACAAAAAAAATGTATCAATCGAAGAGGAAACAAAACACGAAGATGAATTAAAAAAAGAAATATTAGTCAAAGAACGTTCACACACCAAAAAACAAAAACAGCAAAAAAACAATTTATCTGTGACTTTTATTCAAGCAAAGAAAAAATTATTTAATTTTGGTTCAAAAAAACAACTAGAAGAAAAAGTATATAGATTGGACGAAGAATTCAAAAAAGAAGATGAAGAAGTTGAAAGCAGTACAGAACAGATGGTGTGGATTTTACTATATGGTTTATTAGTAGGACTAGTAATTATTTTACTCATATATAAATTCGTATTCAATGGGAGTCTGGGGTAAATACACTCAAAACAAACTAAAAATTAAAAACAAAAATTAAAAACACTAAAAAAAATAAAACAAAAATCAAAATCACTAAAAACAAAATAAAAAAATAACCAGGAGTACAAAAAACTAAAATGGCAAAATCAGAAGCAGATTATTTATTTGAAGTATCGTGGGAAGTATGCAATAAAGTTGGAGGAATCTATACTGTGGTAAAGAGCAAAGCTGCCCAGATGATAGAAAATTACAAAAATTATTATATGATAGGTCCCTATTTTGAGAATAATGCAAAAGTTGATTTTATTCCTGGTTATTTTTTTATTTTGTTTTT
>CAZSEK010000043.1:5143-8505 GCA_964605945.1 uncultured Methanosarcinales archaeon | reverse complement strand
TCAATTCCTCCCAATTTTCAAAAATTGGGTATCCTTGAGACAGATGTAATGAATTTAGCACATCGAGAATGCAATAGAATGAAAGGAAGCAAGAGTTTGAAACATATTCAGACAAAGATGACATTTTCAAAAACAAAAAAAGAAAAGAAATCAGTAAAAAAATCAAAACCGAAAGGAGAATATAGAATAAATCTAATAACGGGTAAAAAAGAAAAAGTTTCAGGGTCTTTGTTTAGAATCTAAAATCCTTCGCCAATCACAACTATTTTCGGATATTTTCCGGACACACTGGACAAACCCCCACAGAATATATAAATAATATTTAATTTTCTATGTTAAACAGCAATATTTATAAACAACATATTACATTTATGTAAGATATGTTACAAAAATGTAGTATAATTAAAACAATTGAAATATTTTTCATAAGCCCGACTAAAGATCATTATCTTATGGATATCAGCAAAAAAGCCAGATTAGCTCACACTTCCATCAAAAGCAATCTCAAACACTTAATAAAAGAAAAACTCATCATAGAAACTTTTGAAAGAAAAGGCGAGAGAAAATTTCCATTATATCGAGCAAATTTAAATAAGGAATTTAAAAAATACAAATCAACACATAATTTAAATTCAATATATGAATCGAAATTAATCGAATTCATAGATGAAAAATTAGCTCCCAAATCTATAGTGTTATTCGGTTCATATTCAAGAGGCGAAGATACAGAAAATAGCGACATAGATTTATTTATTGAATGCAAAAAAGAAGTTTTATATTTAAAAGATTTTGAAAAAATATTAAAAAGAAAAATAGAGTTGCATTTTAACGAAAATTTCAAATCATATCCAAAAGAACTAAAGAACAATATAATTAATGGAATTACTTTAAACGGATTTTTAGAGGGATATTAATGATTGTAAAAATAAAACCCGATAAAGAAAAAGCAGAATCACTTATAAAAATGGCAGAAATAACATTAAATAGACTTGAAAAAACAAACATGAGTGAATTTCCAAGCAACACTCTGGCAGATTATTACGACACAATCCACAAATTAATTGAAGCATATACGCTGAAAAATGGAATTAAAATAAAAGGTGAGGGCGCTCATCAAGAACTAATCGATTTTGTTGCGCAACAAAATACTATTGATGAACAAACAAGAATATTTCTTCAAGAAATGAGAGATTATAGAAACAGAATATCTTATGAAGGTTTCATGATTCATAAGAATTATATTGAATTGAATAAAAAGAAAATCGAACAAATAATCAAGCACTTATTCAAAATACACACACAATCTTAAAATCCTTCACCAATCGCAGTCTTCTTCAGGTTTTTTCTCTGTCTTTCAAGCCATTTATAGACATTTGCGTGAGGACTTCCACTAAGCAATGTTTCAACAGCTCTTTTTGCAAGACCAACCATTTCAACAGTTCCTATCATGGAAATTGTTTTTCCATAAACAGAAATATAGCATTCAGTAAGATTTTCTATTGTGCTTCTTGATTTTCCATCAGCGCCTATTACTCTTCCTTTCAATCTTTGCTGATGAGTTTTTTCTTTTGAATATTCATTTAAAGAAATTACTTCAAGAACATAATCTTGTTTTAACAATAATTTTGCAATTTCAGGATTAAACCCTCTGCTTATTGCCTTTATGACTTCTCTTAATGCAAATAAAGTTAATGGGTCTCTTCCAGATATAATAACATCACCATCATTACTGTCAATACTTATTTTACTTTTTGTTTCTGTTTCAAGTTCTGATTTAGTTGAACCTTCTGAACCTATAAGTACTGCAATCCTGTCTTTGGTAATTTTAAGTTCATACGAATAGTCTTCATCTTCCATACACTTAGAAGTTTAGGTTCATTTTTAAAGTAGATGATTTCAAAATAAAAACAAAAAATATATAAACTAGAGAATAGTTACAAATTGTATGGGGGGAATTATTTTATTTTGCTTACCGAAAGATAGAGCATATATTGGTTCTATAGATGAAATTACAGAAAAATATAAAGATCTAAATAAAGAATTTGATGCCCAATTCGGTCAAAGAGATTTGAATATAGGAGAATTTGGCGCACCGATAGATCAAGGAGATATACAAACCCTGGATCAAACCAAGAAAATTCGTTTTAGAATTTATTCTCTTAGACACAGACCCAATCTACCTGATGAAAATCAAGAATACAAAGCATCTGTTGTAAGTTATTTGTTTGACGATCCTGTGGCTGTTGAACACGAAGATAAAAAGGTTTTTTTGCCTAGAATACATGCTGTTCAAATTGCAACTCCACACCTAACAGAGGAACTTCGGGCATTAATTGATCTAGACATCGCACTTGGAAAATTAGTTAATCAGATATATTTAAGAAATGAATGGACAACTTCCAAATGTTCGCATTCTAATTATGCAAATATAACTCCGAAAATTTCTCCAACAACAAATTTGCCTGAAGCAATAATGGATCCTTATAAAGTTCTTCTTCACGCAAAAGAACATGGCTATGATTCTGATAAACTATATTATCAAATCACAAAATAATCATTTCTTCTTCAAATCCTTTATAATTTTCTTATAAATATTTTCTTCATCTTCCTGAGAAATATTAAAATATTTTCTAAAATGAATGCAGATGTTTTTTACATCACGTTTTAAAAGTTCAGGTGCATTTTCTGAATCTGTTGTTGTTGACTGCGAAAAATCAATAAAAACAGGCTCTTCATTATAATTCAAAATATTAAAATGCGACAAATCTCCATGTATGAGTTTTACATCAAATAATTTTTTCATATTTGAAATGACTTTATTGAAGAATTTTTTTGGGTCTTTTGGCTTTAAATCTTTTAATTCTGGCGCAGCAAAATCATCTCCTATGAATTCCATTAATAAAACATTATCCTTGAATGTAATTGGCTTGGGAACTTTAATTACCTCTCTTGCCAAAAGAAGATTCTTATACTCTCTTTGAACCCATGCAAAAACAACAAGTCTTGAACTTCTTTTTACACTAAGATATCGCCTATCATCTTTCAGATAATCATACATTTTGTTGAAATTGCAGTTTTCAAGGCGGTATATTTTAGCTATTATTCTGTCATTGGATTTTGTTATTGCAGAAAATATGTTTGCCTCTTTTCCTACAGAGATTGTGCTTTCAAGCTCTTCAAAATACCCTTGACTCTTCATCTTGAATAATAATTCTAATGAGTGCTTGGAAAACACATTCCCATACACTTTCCACTCTTCTTTGTTTATCATAATCGAAGTAGTATATGGGTGTTTATAAAGTTAAAGAAAATTAAAAGAAAAAATTAAAAGAAAAATAAAAAATCAGACCTTAAAGATCATC
>CAZSEK010000043.1:0-5043 GCA_964605945.1 uncultured Methanosarcinales archaeon | reverse complement strand
AAAATTAAAAGAAAAAATTAAAAGAAAAATAAAAAATCAGACCTTAAAGATCATCAGTCGTCAAGACAGTTGTTCTTGCAGAGTTTTTCTCTTTAGCATCCATTGCAACTAAGAATGCAACATTTGCTCTTTCTGCTGCCATTAACAAATTTTTGTCAACAACATCATCTAAGACAACCGCATATATTCCTGAATTTAATGATTTGATTGTTGAAATCAATTCTGATACGGGTATTTTTCCAAGAACATTTAATTTATCATCAAGCATGAATGCTGCTCTTGTACCGATTAAGTCTTCCATCATGTCTCCAAACATTTCTATTTCTTTTTGATTTGCTGGAACTTTGCCTTGCGGTCTTGGTGCCGGAATTGGTGCTGATTGTTGTCTTGGTGGCATTTGTGGTGGTCTTTGCTGTGGTGGTCTTTGCTGTGTTTGCATCATTGGTCTTGTTGCTTTCTTAACACTGAAATCATTTCCTGTTAATTGTTGTTCTCCAACAAATTGTTTTTCAGGATCAACTGGTTTCATTGCTTCAGGTGAGCCATCTTTAACACCAATTTCTAATTTAATTTGCTCTGCTGCAATTCTTGCTCTTAAGCATTTGTGGATTTCTTTCTTTGTTAATTCTTCAAGCTCTTTTCCATCTGGTGCTCTTGTTACAAAATCAACATCTGTTACAGACAATAATTCCTGAACAATCAAGTTTCCGCCTCTGTCTCCATCAACAAAAACAGTTACTGTTTTTTGCTTGCATAATTCTACAATTGTTTCAGGAACACTGGTTCCGTTGATTGCTATTGCATTCTTAAATCCGTTTTTCAATAAGTTTATGACATCTGCTCTTCCTTCTACAACAATTATTTCTGCTGCATCTGCTACTTCAGGTCCTGCAGGAAGTCTTTCTCTTCCGAATTCAGTTATTTCCATAACTCTTACGGATGCTGCAACTTCTTCTGCAATTTCCTGTGAGTTAGGCAATACTGCATCTGTTAAATTCTTTAACAATTCTTTTGCTCTTTCAATAACGAACTGTCTCTTGCTTATTCTTACATCTTCTATGCTTTCTACTCTTACTTTTGCATTGCAAGGTCCAATTCTTTGAATAATTTCAAGTGCTGCTCCTATAATTGCAGTTTCTGCTTTATCCATGCTGCTTGGAAGTATGATTTCTCCTTTTGTCTTTCCGCCTCTTGTGTCAAGATTGACTTCAATTCTTCCTATTTTTCCGGATCTTTGAAGTTCTCTTAACTCTAAATCAGAACCTAAAAGTCCTTCTGTTTGACCGAATATTGCTCCGATTACATCTGGCTTGTCTACAACACCCTCAATTAAAATTGATGTGTGGACAATATATTTTGAACTTACCGGGTTTATTTTTCCCATATTAATCACTCCTGTTTTATACTATTGTATATTTTTATTAATCTTAATCAGTCAAAATCTTAGAACAAGTGTTTTATTTTAATTTGCTTAGGTCGAGTTTACTTTTAATATAACTCTCTCAACCCCTCATAACAAACTGAAATATGATAACTTATGAATATGAACTTGTTCTTTAAATCCTAACTATTTTCAAACCTTATAAAAAAGGTTTGTTGCCCGCACCACTAACTCCCATGTTCAAAGCTTGGCGTTCGCCGTAAGCTCCCACAGGTACTCTCTGTGTCGGGCTGAATATGCTAAAGTTGATTACTCTTTAACACAAGATTAAGAAACAATAACTAATTTATAAATGTTATGTAAGATTTTAGGACAAAAAGATTAATTTATCTTCCTAAAAACACTCAAGAATGCAGAATGAATGTTAGATAAAGAACGAGGACGTACAATCTGGCCTTCGACTTTCCAATCTCGCTCTACTATTTCTATGGTTTTAATCTGAATGTAATTTCCTAATTTAGAAAGTCCATTTACAACTTGATGAGATTGAGTTATTTGAGGACAATAAGTTACTAAAAATCCTCCTGTTTTAAGTGCTTTATCTGCTGAATTTAACGCTCTCCATGGTTCAGGCACATCTAATAAAACCATATCAACATTTTTATTTGGAATTTTTTCATAAGCATCTTGTTTCTTGATTACTATATTTTTCAAACCAAAATATCTTGCATTCTCAGCTGTTTGTTTTAAATTTGCATCATTGACATCATAAGTATAGACTTTCTTGACAAATTGTGCGAAAAAACAAGCACTTCCTCCTGAGCCTGAGCCTGTGTCAACAACAACTGATTTTTTATTCAGTCCTGTTTCTGCAATTATAAATCCTAAATCTTTTAAAGGAATTGTCTGGGCTGTTTTTCTTATTCTTTTGTATGAATCCATAAAATCAGCATCTAAAATAAAGAATTCCTTATCCCTGTTTGTTTTTATTGTTTGATTGCTTTTCATTAAATCTTCTGTTTTTATCATACCTTCAGAACAATGAAAATCCTTGCTTGGATCCTCTATAGAATAGAATTTCTCAGAAGATACTTTGACTGATCTTCCATCAACATCTGTTCTCTCTTCCTTTTTTATCAGGAGTTTTTTTATCATAACGAGAAGAAAAGTTTTATTATTTAAAATGTTATTGATTATTATTTATATTTAAATTTCTTATTGTATTTTTTATGGTCAACTATGTCAAGAACAAATGCAATAATTTCTATTTCTGAACCGTCTTTTGATAAAAAATACAACATTCTCCAGAATAAAGGTAATTCAACTCTAAATAAATGATTCACCTTATATTTTTCTACATATTCTGTAGGAATTAAAATTTTAGCAATAGGATGTCCATAATGCTTGTTATTTTTAATAAAGTCTATTTTTTGAGTTATCGCTTTCGATAACATCTTTGCAGATTTAGAGTTAGATCCTAATAATTCTTGATAAATTTTTTCTGCTTCCGGATAAAAAACAACACGAACTTTTTCCATAAACACAATAATTAAAAATTCTTTATAGGTTTTTCTTAGAAAAATCCGGAATATTTTCGCTTAATGTTCTGTGCCTTCTCTAAGTGCCTTTTTTAAATCAAAATCAGGATTATGTATCCACGTCATGCCTTTAGCGCTGAATGCAATTTTATTGCTTTTATCTAGATAATCTATTATCATCATTAAAGTATTGTGATTTATTTTTTTAGGCAGTTCTCTTTTTAGTTGCGCAATCGTTAGCAAAGATTCATTTGTATTCTTCAATGTATCTTCAACCATTAAAATAGTATTCAATCTTGGAAAATGTTCTTTTTTTGTTTTTTCTGTTTTTTGCTCGATTTGATTTGTTTTTTCAAGTTTTGGTTTTTGTACCATATTAATCACCAATTGATATCAATTAATAACTAATAGATACGGATTGATATATAAAGTTTGTGGTTTTATTTATGTTGTCACTTAATAATAACTACAAAACGAAAGATTTAAATATAAGCTCATCTCCAATATATTAAGATAATCTAAAAAGAGGTTATTAGGGGGTTAAAATGAGTCTTACACAAATTATTGTCGATATTTTCCATCGTCCTAAAAATAATAAAACAACGGCGTTAGTTCTAGAAACAAAACCACAAGAAAGTCAATTAAGAGATAATTCTATAAAGGAAAGATTAGAACAACAAAGAATAGAATTTTTGAATGCTTACGCTACCGCTGCTTTAATTGTTAATAGAACAACAAGAAGCGAAGAAATTGAACTTTTTAGTTTTAGGATGGCTGAAGAAGCTAGACGAGGAAAAGATCCAAGAACCTTGTTAAATTTAACCGAAGTTTCTGATACTATCTTGCCTGCATTAAAACAAGACGTTCAAAATTCTCCTGAAACTGCATTTCTTCTAAATGAATACAAAGAAAATGTTTTGAAGCAAGTGGGAAGATTTTACACAGATACTTTTTATTCAAAAAAACCTAGAAAGCCTATAGAGTTGATAGAAAATTTAAAGAATGTATCAGAAGAAGATAAAGATAAGTTAGCGGGTATCATATCTATTGAAGCTCCAAAATATATACAAGAAAATTTAAAATATCTTCAAAGTAAAATAAATCGTGCTCTAAAAATTTATGATGTAAAAAGAAAAAAACATAATATTGTAGAGATATTAAATAAAGCAAAGACATCAGCAACTGCAGGAGATATTGAAAAAACTCAAACTCGGTTAGGTTCTGTTAAATTTAGAGCAACAGCAGATTGGTCAAAAGAAATGCAAGAGGTTGCTAAACTTGCATATAAGACTAATTTTGATAGAAACATAGAAAAAGCAAATAAAGCATTTGGAAAAGAAAAAGTATCAAGCGGGTTTAATTTCTTAAAAGAAGCACAAATTTATGCTAAAGATGCAGGAATCAAATTTGATGCAAATAATTCGGAGATATTTAGAAAATATCTTTCCAAAAACGGACTTCGAACATATGATTGGCAATTTGAAGGACACAAGCTAGTTAATGTTTTAAGTCAATACTTGTCAAAGATAAATCAATAGGTTTTTCTTTTTTTTAATCAATCATTCCCTATAGAAATAAAAATCAAGGGCTGGGCCGGTGGTTCTTTTTAATTGTTGGGGGTTAAAAAGAAATAGACCACACGGCACCCCACCCCTTGAGCGTTAGATATTTTGTAAGTTTCCTCTTGATGTTTTTTTGTAATTATCTACGCTGTTATTGATGTTTTTCTTCTTGATTTTTATCTTGTCAGCATTAATCTCAATCTCTTTGACAATATGACTATGATCGGATAATTCTCGTGCTGGAATTGTTTTTAGAAGAATACCTTCATTCTCGATAACATATAAATAGAATCCTGTTCCCTCTTCAATACCAAGCTCCTGCCTGACTTCTTTGGGAATAACTATTTGTCCTCTTGAATCAGCTTGGACAAGTTTGGCGTATTTTTTCATTTTTTCTTATATTCAGAATTTATTACCTACAATGTGAGTATTTAGCTTATTTAATGATTTTTATTCTGAATATCAGAATTAAAGAATGAAGTTATATTTAAATGTTTTGGAAATTTAGGCTCTTATGAAACCCTCATTATTTTGATGAATATCAAAATAATTTCTTTTCCAG
>CAZSEK010000042.1:0-8510 GCA_964605945.1 uncultured Methanosarcinales archaeon | reverse complement strand
GAAAAATTCGAATTCTGGGAAAAAAAACATCCGAAGTGAATATCCGTGCAAAGTCTAATAATTCTCTAACCTATCTCACAACAATATTTCCTATTGAAAAACAAACAGATTTAATGCTTAAGGATGCTCAGGTTAATACCAATAAGATGCTTTTCATGCGGAAAACCTGTAGCACATCTATGGGAAGAATACAAGGAAAGAATGAAAAAAGGCGAAGATTCTAAAAAAGTATTAGATGATTTGCAATTAGACAGATACTGCTGCAGAGCATTATTCTTAGGTCATGTTGATTTAATCGATATCGCAGGACAATTTAAGAAGTTTTAATTGATTTTTTTATTTAGGCATTTCTAATAAGATTTTTTTTAAATAATAATACTTCTATTAGTTTTATTCTATTCAGATATTAAAATCACAATATTTATATATAAATAGAGGATATTGTATTATCATAAAATGGAAAATCTAATAAATTTGGAAATATTAGAAACAAATAAAGAATTATTTAAATCACGAATATTTACAGATATTCAATTCAATGTATTAAAGAAAAAACTTCAAAATAAGAATCTAAATAATAATGAAAAGACGTATTATTATAAATTTATTAAACCTAAAATTAAAGCAATGATGATTTTATTTGATGTTAAAAATACATTAATTAATGGAAAAGAACATATGCTTGAAGAAAGAATAAATTCTGCTCTCAATATTATTAAAAAACTTGAAAAAAAGCATAAAAATCAAAAAATAATGCTTTCAGGATCATTTCTTTTTAATAAAAAATATAATGATATAGACGCGTTTATATTTACAAAATATAATAAAGAAGATTATCGAAAAGGCAAAATACATGTAAATTTTTTACCTGAGTCTTCTCTCAATTCTTTATTTTTTTGTTCTTTATCACAGATAAGCATAAGTAATTTCACATATAACATCAACACAAATTTTAATATTGAAATAAACGAAATCATTCAAAAATATGAATTATTAATTAACTCTTCGTTAAATAAAGAAATTGACAATAAATTATTAAGAGATTTTATCTTAGAGACAGAATATCTCTCTAAAAATATCATTTTAAATCCTCAACAACTTTTTTCGTTGAATAACCGAATTTCTCGGAAAAATTTCGGAATTTTATCAGAAATTCTTATTAATGCCTTAGTATTATCGCAAGATAAGAAGAATTTGACAGCAAAACTTACAGGACAAATAAAAGAATATAAGAAACTATTGCTCGAATATAAAAATGCTGAAAATCTTCCCATTTATATAAATACATACACTAAGGCGATTGAACTTGCAGAACAAACAGGCTAAAGAAAAAATAGTTGAAATTCTTGAATGTTGGGTAAAATTTGAAGGCCACTTTGATAAGTGTTTTAATAATTTAAAAGAAACGCAACAAGAAGAATTAATTGAATGGATTAAAGAATGCAAATTGAAGAAAACAAATCCTATTCAATCAAAAACAAATAAAGAAATAATCGGCTTTGTAAAAAGAATAGGAAGCAATCTGCGTGCGATACTGACAAAAGAAAAAGGCGCGTATTTTATTGAATTATTTCTCGATAAACATAAATATTATGAAACTGAAGTTGGAAGATTGGGGTTTTAACAACGCAATATTTTCTCATGTAATTCGAAACTATTTCGTGCAATGCCCGAAACACTAAAAAATGACGTGCATTTTTGGTGTTTTGAAAACCTTAAAGGTTTTCACAATATTTAAAAACTCCCTTAATTCTCATATAGTATGGTAGACTTTAAATCAATTCAGGATAAATGGCAAGCAAGATGGGCAGATAGCAAAATATTCAAAGTCACTGAAGATAAAAAGAAAAAAAAATTCTACTGTCTTGAGATGTTCCCTTATCCATCAGCAAGTTTTCTGCACATGGGTCATGTAAGGAATTTCTCAATTGGAGATGCTATTGCAAGATTTAAGAGAATGAACGGCTATAATGTTTTATATCCTATGGGTTATGATTCTTTTGGACTTCCTGCTGAGAATGCTGCAAAAAAAGCAGGAATACATCCTCGCGAATATACTGAAAATGCAATCAAAAAGATAACCGAATATTTTAAAGAATTAGGATTAAGTTATGATTGGGATAGAACTCTTGCAACACATGAACCAAAATATTACAAATGGAATCAATATTTTTTTATTAAATTTTATGAGAAGGGATTATTATATAGAAAGAAAGCTAAAGTAAATTTCTGTTTGAACTGTAATACTGTTCTTGCTAATGAAGAAGTTGAGAAAGGAAAATGTTGGAGATGCGATAATGAAGTTGTTGAAAAAGATTTAGATCAATGGTTTTTTAAGACAACGGAGTACGCAGACCAATTACTCGAAGATATGAAAAATTTGGAGTGGTCCGAAAAGATAAAGACAATTCAAGAGAATTGGATTGGTAAAAGTTATGGAACGTTAATAAATTTCAAATTAGAAAATGGAGAAATATTTCCAATATTTACAACACGCCCCGATACTATTTACGGCGTCACATTCATGGTTATTGCATTGAATCATCCTAAATTAAAAGAATTAGTTAAAGGAACTCCTTACGAAAAAACTATTGCCGAATTTGTTGAAGATGTTAAGAAAGCAGAACTTGCTGAAGATAATGCATTCTTGGAAAAATCAGGAGTATTTACTGGACTATATACTATAAATCCATTGAATAATGAAAAAGTTCCAATATATGCTGGAAACTTTGTAGTTGCAGATTACGCGACAGGAATGATAATGGCAGTTCCTGCACACGACCAAAGAGATTATGAATTTGCAAAAAAATATGGAATTCCTATTAAACAAGTAATCATAGAAGTAAAAGAAGATTATACAGAAGCATGTAAAAAAAGAGCGGAAAAAGAAACAATAAATAGACATTCTGTTGTTTGTATCTTAAAACATTGGAAAGAAGATAAATATCTTTGCTTAAATTGGAAAAAATTTAATTGGCATACACCAATCACAGGAGGAATAGACAAAGGAGAAACTCCGGAAGAAGCAGGACAAAGAGAAATCCTAGAAGAGACAGGTTATAAAAATTTTAAATATTTAGATAAAGGACTTGATATAATAGGACATTATTATCTTCCTTCAAAAGATTGCAATAGATTTGAAAGACAAACTCCTCTTTTTTTCGAATTGATTGACGGAGAACAAAAAGAAATTTCCGAACAAGAAAAATTAAAACATGAGCTCACTTGGATTTCTAAAGAAAAAGTTGCTTCATACCTTGATCACGACACACCAAATTATGATGCAAGAGTAGGTTTGCATGTATGGTCTCAATACACAAATCCGAAAGCAATAACAGGAGAGGGTATTTTAATCAATTCAGATTTATTTAATGGCCTAAATAATGAAGATGCTATTGAGAAAATAACAGAATATATTGAAAATAAAAAATTAGGAAAGAAAACAATACAATATAGATTGAAAGATTGGCTGATAAGTAGACAGAGATATTGGGGAACTCCAATACCAATAATACATTGTGATAAGTGTGGAATAGTTCCTGTACCATTCAATGAATTGCCTTTATTATTACCTGATGATGTAAGATTTGATCAAACAGGAAATCCTCTTCTTACTAGTAAAACATTTGTACATTGTAAATGCCCTAAGTGTCATGGACAAGCAACTAGAGAAACAGACACAATGGGTGGTTTTATGGACTCGTCATGGTATTTCTTAAGATACTGCTCACCAAATACTGCAGATGTTCCATTTGATAAGGAAGCAGTAAAATATTGGATGCCTGTAGATCAATATGTGGGTGGGATAGAGCATGCTGTTGGACATTTAATATATTCAAGATTCTTCACGAAAGCATTACGTGATATGGGTATGCTAAATATTGATGAGCCATTTAATGCATTATTTAATCAAGGCATGGTATACAAAGATGGACATAAGATGAGTAAGAGTTATGGTAATATTGTTACTCAGAGTGAGATTGCTGGAAAATATGGCATAGATACGGCAAGATTATTTATGCTTTTTGTTGCATCAGCAGACAAAGAGATGGAATGGTCTGACAAAGCTGTTGAAGGAACATTCAAATTCATATTAAGAATATATAAATTATATGAAGAATTTTCAAACAACACAATAAATTCCATAGACGATAAAAAAGATATTTATTTGGAAAGCAAAAAGAATATTGTAATAAAAGAATTAACGCAATTAATCCATGATTTCAAATTAAATACAGCAGTAATACTTTTAATGGATTTTGTGAATTACATAAATGAAAACAAAGAACATGTTTCAAAAAAATGCTTGAATGAAACACTTCAAGATCTAGCATTATTATTAAATCCATTTACCCCTCATATTTCAGAGGAATTTTATGAAATATCTGGAGCATTCAAAGGAAATAATTTTGCATCAATTGTAAGATGGCCTTCTGCTGATGAGAAAAAAATAGATTATTCATTGCATTTTTCAGAGCAGATATTAGAAACTACAAAAAAAGATATTTATTCTGTTTTAGAACTAGCAAAAATATCCAAGCCATCTGAAATAATATTGATTGTTGCAGATGAATGGAAATACGAACTTGTATCTATTGTAAAAAAACTTGTTGAAGAAGGAATAAGAGTTCAAAACGAAATTATCAAAAATATCATGCTTACTGACTTAAAAAAACACGGACAAGATGTGATGAAATTAGTTCCAAAGCTTATTGAGAAATTACCTGAATATATTCTTGACCCTGCACAAGAGCTTCAGATTTTTGAAGATGCAAAATTAGATATAGAAACAGTATTCGGAGCGATTGTCCATATTGTAAAAGCATCTGAAAGCAAAGAAGCAAAAGCAAAACAAGCAATGCCGGGAAAACCTGCGATTGTTGTAAGATAGAAATAGATAAATTTAATAATCTAAGCATATTTCTTAATTCATGAAATCAAAAGAATGGCATTTAAATAGAATCGAAGAACTTAAATTCTTAAGACAAATAAGTTTAGATAAACAAATCCGACTTCACGGGACCTTTATTGCATTACTTTCTGTTACGGCAGTATTTTTTATTTTTGAATTACAAAAAAAAGAAATAAATATAACTAATTTGATTTCTTTGGCAATTTGCATTGTTGTTTCTTTAATAATGATAAATACTGGAGATACCTCTTTAAAAGCATATGATGAATTAATTCAAAAAAATTATGATGTTTTATTGGATGAAAAATAATTAAGCAATATTTTTTATAATTTTTTGAAGAAGCGAAACAAGCAATTCCTGGAAAACCTGCGATTGTTGTAAGATAGACTATTCTTTAACCACTTCATAGTAACATTTATAAATAAAGATTTATTCCTATTTAATATGCCTACTCCTTTAACAACAGAAAATTCACAAGTATTAGGACCAAGAAATGAACTATTGCTGGTAAATAATGAATTGTATCTAGAACAAATATTGCTTGCAACAGAAGTTCCTTTCGGAAGCAAAGATATTCCTGTTCCTTGTTTTGTTGACAGTTCTATTTTATTTAGCCCAGGGATATACTGTAAAAATCAAAAAAATGAATATGTTGGCTATAGATATACTTTTCTAAACACTTTCTTGCATAATCTTAATCCTAATGCAAACAATACTCGAGAAACCGTTCAAACTTATTTTAAAGAATTTTATTCAGGATTGTTTGATATTTTTGCAAAAACAAATTTAATTTTAGGAGATGCAGTAGAAGAAGAAATAAAAAAAGGCATTAAACACAAAGGATATGCCTTAAAACATAGACAAGACAATATTCAAACTATTCAAGATTCAAAAAAACAAGTAATGTTTAGAAAACACAACTCAAGAAACCATCAGAAAAAAAAACACATGGATAAATATTCTGAAAAAAGATATTATCGAGAATTTGATCACATTAATGTAAGAAATGTCAAAAATAATCAGGCATTCCTGGATGGATTGGATTTCACAGGCAAAGATTTTTTAAGAAATGTATGTGAACTAAATAAGATAAAAATTTCATCAATTCATGAAATTAAAAATAATAATCACGAACTTTATTCTGCTCTTGAAACTTATTTTGAAAAAGTTTATGATTTTATATTGGAAGAAGAGCAAAAACAAGGTAAAAAATCTAAAAAAGGACTTGATCATAAAATAATTGCAGAAGCTGTTATTTATTCCATAATAACAAAACAAAGAGTTCATATCCTAACTGGAGATGGACATTTTTACAAACTATTCAATATGTTGACTATGAACAATTCAAGAATATCTCAAACTGATTTAATAAAATATATTCAAGGAAATATTTGTGATGTTGTATTGTATGAAAAAAAATCACTATATGATAAAACTACTTCTGGCTTAAATTTCCCAGATATGGTTCCTAAACGATTCATGTTTAATTCAGGCAATTTAAATGGTTTAAGGACAAAACCTTATTATTCAAGAAAAAACTCTAATATATTATATACACAAATACAAAATCAAGAAATTTGGTCTTTTATATAAATTATTTTTCTAAGAAATTAAAGTGTGCACGCCTGAAAGTGGGAATGGTAATACAAAAATAGTTGATCCGAGATTTCCCTCCCTTCCGCGACCCTCAAAGCACCAGCATAATGGCTTAGGACTGCTTCATTCCTGATCTGATCCAGTTCATCAAAACGCCAATCAATGAGGACAGAAGATCGACAGTACGTCAAGGACTATTCTTGCACTATCAAGCCGCCTCTCAAGCTTCGACTCTGCCTAAAGTCCGTTTGCAGTAACAGGCAAGGACTAACTGCCCAGTCTAGCACGATAATAGGGAATGAAGAAAGGTTTTTAAATCTTTGCGTTTTTGGTAATTTAATAATAAAAAATATAAACCACAGATAAAAACAAACATTATGAAAGCCCTCTCATTAAAACAGCCATTTGCAGAATTAGTTGTAAGCAGAAGAAAGACAATTGAATTAAGAAAATGGAAGACAAAATTTAGAGGAGAATTATTAATACATGCTTCTAAAGTACCTGATTATAACTCTATGAAGAAGTTTGGTTTTGAAGATAACTCGCTTCCTTTAGGATGTATTGTTGGGAAAGCAGAATTAGTTGATGTAAAGCATTACACAAATGATGCAAACTTCATGAAAGATAAAAAACTGCACTGCGCAGATTCCTCATTTGGAGGATACGGATTTATTTTAAAAAATATAAAGCGAATAAAACCAATTCCGTGCAAAGGCGCATTGAATTTCTGGGAGTTTAATTATAAAGATGAAAATACAAAAAAACATCAAAAGAAACAATCTTCTCTTTTTGATTATTAATTCTAAATCAACAACACTATTAACCATCCTATTAAGCATCCTGCTGTTACAAAAGGCATTGCCGGATAGAATTTTCCTTTCTTTGCATAAACAAATAATAATGTTAAAGCAATTGCTGTTGTTAATGTAATTATAGATGCATGCATAAATGCAGTTGATTTTGTAAGCCCTTCTCTTATTAATCCTTCTAAAACAGCTCCTGAAAATATTAAAGGAAAAACAACATCTCCTCCTCCAAGAATTGCATTTTTAGGAATTTCTTTGTTTGAACTTAATTTTGAAGAAGTTTCTTCTATTTTTCCTTTTATTTTATGTGTTGTTGTTTTTGATTTCACGATTTTATTTGCTTTCAAAGGCTTCATATCTTTCTTGACTTTATAAGAAACCATAAGTCCTGCAAATAAATTAGATTTTGTCTGAAATTTAGCCATCTTGACCATGTGCTTTGATTTCCAAACAGCATAAATATCATAAACAGATACTGCCAGAAGCAAAACTATCACCCACAAAACATCAAATATTGGAACAAGCAAAATAGCTATTCCTGAATACATTAAAACTTCTGTTATATTATGAACATATATGTTTGGCTTGAATATTTTCCATATTGCTAATGCCAATGCAAACAATATTGCCCATCCATAATCGAAAAATAATTTTTGCTTTATTAAAACTCCTAAGGATATGCTTATTGCAATCCAAACAGCAAGAAAAAACCACAATCTCCAAATATTAGATTGCTTGAATTTGATTAAAAGCAAAACTAAAAGTGTTCCTATAGTTACACCAATTACAATATAGATGAAACTCCCCAAACCTTGTGTTTCTGGTCTAGGACCCATCGAAGTATCATCATGGTAAACAGTTGTTATTGTTTGGTTATCTACAATTTCTGTTGTAATTTGCGCATCTTTCGTAATCAAGAACAACCCAAATACCTGTGATAAGATAAAAAACGCAATCAAGAATATCGTGACTTTCATAGTGTGTTTCATAATTAATGATTTATTGGCTGGTTTTTAAATATTGCGATAGTCAAAATAGTTTCGATAGATTTATATATTAAAATATATAAATATAGATATGTTAAAAGAAAAAGAAGTAGAATTATTCTATGATAAAATCGCCACTAGTTACAAAGATCACAATAAATTTCCGATGTAGAAAATCGGCTATCCCCCAGCTCTAAGCATGGGGGTCT
>CAZSEK010000041.1:0-8563 GCA_964605945.1 uncultured Methanosarcinales archaeon | reverse complement strand
TTACGGAGGTAATATTATCAACCTCTTACGCACCAGAACCCAGCTTCAAAACATTTATAAATCCTCCAAAATTCCTTCCTCTATAACAAATGTGGTTTTCAAACCATAATATAAGAAGCATGATTATATGCAAAGCATATAAAATAATCACGTAGCATGCATCTAAATTTGAGGTTAATATTAAAATGGCTGAAGATAATAAACAGGCAGCAAAAAATGCAGCAAAAAATGCAGCAGAATTAAGAAAAAAGAAGAAAAAGTGGTGCCCAATAGTTGCACCAGAAATGTTTAATAATAAGGTTTTAGGAGAGTCTCTTGTAGATGATGCATCATTGTTGATGAACAAGACAATAACAGTTAATTTGATGCAGTTGATAGGGGATATGAAAAAACAAAATATGAATATGATGTTCAAAGTTATTGATGTTAAAGAAGGAAAAGGCCTTACAAAAGTAGTTAAATTCGAGATGGCACTTTCTGCAATGAAAAGACTTTCCAAGAGAGAAAAAGACAAAAGAACAGACAGCTTTGTTGTAAAGACAGCAGACAATATTTTGGTAAGAATCAAACCTGCAATGATAACAAATGCAATGACAAAAGGCGCAGCATTGAGCTCATTAATAAAAAACTGCAGGGCAGTATGTAAGGAATATGTAAACAAAACAACATTCGACAATTTGATTTCTGATTTAGTTTCCTATAGATTTCAAAAATCTATGAGAGAAGCACTGCATAAAACTTATCCATTAAGAAACTTTGAGGTAAAATCTTTTGAAATAGAAGGAAAAAAGAAAAAAGAAACAGTTGAAGAAGAGTTATTGATGAAGATGAAGAAAGAACAAGAGAAAAAACAAAAAGAGAAAGAAGAATCCTTCGAAGAAGACCACGCAGATCAATCTGAATCACAAGAATCAGAAGTCGAAGATATTGAAGAATCTCAGGATGAAGAAGACTCTCAAGACAAAGATACTTCTGAAACTGTAGAAGACGCAGAATAAATTATTTTTTATTTTCTTTTTTAATTTACAATGAACCAATACAATCTAGAGTTGGAAAGAGTATTTGATGAGATTAAAAACAGCAAAGCGAAGAAAGTATTGATTCAACTTGCAGAAGGATTAAAACCTCGAGCAAAAGAAATTCAGGAATTCTTAGAGAATAAAACCAATGCAGAATTATTTTTTTGGCTTGGTTCATGCTATGGAAAATGTGATATTCCAAATGTAAAAGAATTTGACTTAATTGTTCAATTTGGGCATTAATTTACTTTATCTTCTCAATACTTTTTATGTCTTTTATTCGTTTGTCTCCTTTGATACTTGTTCTGAATAAGTTAAAGAAAACTTTATGCATCCATTCAATCCATTCTTCATCTTTTATTTCATAGAATATATATAGTTTCTTTTTTATTTCGTTTTTCTTTTCTATATGTCTGCTTTCTTTAAATCTTGCCAGCTTATTGTCGACAATAAATGCTCTGAGTGGTTGTTCAGAATGCCTTATTTCAATCATTTCTTTTTTTAATTTGTAATTAATTTCCAGGATTTTTTCAATTTTATTTATTGATTCCATATCAACCTTACAGAGTATTTTTATTGAAACATTTCTTTCTGCAAGCTCTTCAAAAATATCTATTATTTTTCTTCTTCCCTGTACTGCATTAACCCATGAAAGATTTCCTGAAAATATCAAAACTTGTTTTTCAGCAGTCCTTAATGCCCCAACTAAATTTTGCTTTTCAGTGATAGAATATTCTTCTTGCTCCTCTAAAAATGAATATCTTTTCTTTTCATCAACATATTGGTAAATATCAAAAGGACTAAAATCATTCTTATTCTTGCCTGCTTCTATTTTTTTGAATAATCTTTCTTGAAAATCAGATGAATGAATTTTCTCAATATTTTGCCAAAAAACAATCTTTAATGCTCCTCTTGTGCCTTCTCTGAATGTTCTTACCTGCAAAACACCTTGTTCTTTGGATATTTTTTCGACATAAGAGTCTGCTGTTCTCCAATTTTTATTAATATGGAATGCAATCTCCTGAATAGAGCGGGGTTTGATATAAATAAAATCACATATTTTTTTTACAGTTGCTGAATCTAACATAAGTATAAAAATATTCATCAATATATAAAGTTTATCATCATACAACACTGATACATAAATAATGTTAGATATTAATAAATAAACTACAACTCTAAGAAAGGTTCTCTTTGATATTTATATTAAATAAGATTATTAATACTAAAGAACACATAAAATAAACTAGAAATTAAATTAAACTCGGAGGATAAAATGAACTATTCAGAAATAAAATACAATCCAGAAGAAAACAAATATTCTGTGTCAAAAATTGACGGAGAATACATAACTAAAGGTCCTTTAAATGTGGGCTTCCAAATAACCAGAAGATGCAATCTCAAATGCATCTATTGCGCTGAATCAGCGATGCTTCCGGAGATGTCTTTGGCAGAAATCGAAAAAGCATTCATAAATTTGAAAAATGCAGACGTTTCGAAAATAAATATAACTGGTGGAGAACCATTAGTAAGAAAAGATTTGAAAGACATAATTAATCTGGGCAAGAATTTAGATTTTTATCTGACTGTAGGATCAAATGCTGTTCTGGTTGATGACAATATTGCAGATTTTCTTTCAGATAAATTAGTTTATTTTGAATCAACATTAGATGGTTCTCGTAAATTGCATAATTCTGTAAGAGGAAAATATAATGAAGTTATAAACGGAATGAAAAAAATTTCTGCACGGAAAATACCTCTGCATATTGCAATGGTTCTTCTCAATAAATCTGTTGATGATGCAAAACATGTAATGGATGTTGCGCAAACGCTTAATGCACAGCATGTGAAATTTCTTATCCCCATATATAAAGGCAGAGGAAAAACTCTTCCTCTAAGTTCAAGAAACAACACACATCTTGATGATATGTGGGCTGAATTATGCGAATATAAAAACGCAAATAAATTCAACTACGCTATAAGCTTGGCGGATTGGAGAAAAATAGGTACGGGTGCAGTTATTCTTGTAAATGCAAATGGAGATATGGTTGCTTCTCCTTCTTTTGTGGAAACAACTGCTGAGCTTCCTAAAAATGATTCTGTTGAATTTTTAGGCAACATACTTGAAGATTCTGTCAAAACTCTTTGGAAACACTTTCCTTATAAAGACAACCACATAAAAAAATATACATTTGAAACAATGCTAAGTCAAACATAGATTTACAACACTAATACATAAATAATGTTAATAATGTTTAATAAAACTACAACTCTATGATATAAAAGAAAATAAATAATAAATTTATGAACTGGTGAAATAATGAATGATGAATTTTGGCTTGATGATGAAATGAAAGAAAAGAGAATGTACGAAAACACAAGAATAATTATATTTGACTGCGAAAACTATAAAAAATTTAAAGAGCAAAGCATTACTGAAAGATTAAAATGAAAAAATACCCTATAATTGGTCCCTCTTCCTCAGGAAAAACTTCATTAATTAAAGAATTAAATAATCGAGGATTTCTAACTACTGATGAAGTTGCAATAGGAATACTTTTAGAAAGGAAAAATTATCCTGTAAATCAAGAAGAAATTGCAATAAGACAAGACATGATGTTTGTGAAACAATTAGACCAAGAAATGCTTTGCGAATCAAAAAAAGAATATGACTTGTGCTTCTTAGAAAGAGGGATTCATGACACACTAGGATTTTCAGAATTTTATTTAGAAAAATTACCTGAAAAAACAGCAGAATTTGTAAAAGAACAAAATAATTCATTATATCGAAGATATTCTTTAATATTTTCTGTCGCGGCACTACCTTTTATAAAAGAAAATCGTGTTGAAAAAGATCAGCAAGAAGCATTTCAGATAGCTGAATTAATCAAGACAATTTATACTCATTATAAACATAAAATAATATATGTTCCTTCATTTCCAGGATCAGAACAGGAAGGAATAAAAAAACGTGCAGATTATATTTTAGAATATGTGGATAAAATAGGAGAGTTAAAATGATAAAAGACTATTGGACTGAAAGAGAATTAGAAGAAGAGGATTGATTAAAATGAATAATATGAGCAAGACAACACTATGGGACAATATACAAGAAATAAATTCAGAATTAAATAATATAGAAAAAAACAATCCTAAAATTATTCCCTCTATTGCGAGTATATATATAAATGCAAGAAAACTTGAAAAAACATATAATTTACTAACTAATTCTCCTCAAGAAACCGCACAATTCGAAAGAACGCTTGAAAATAATAAAAATTCTCAATTAGGAATAGATATTGGAAAATTATACATTACAGTTCATCAGAAATCGAATATTGATTTTAACACGGCAAATGCACTAATCGATTTAACAACAACAGTTAATGCGCTTGCAGAACAATATAATATAATTTCTATAAATAAATCAAAACGAGAAGAAGCAATAAATGATATTGCAAACAGATACACAACAATTCATGTTGTGGATAAAAGCTTATGGAAAAAATGTAAAGAAAGTTTCATGGATGCAGTAAATTATGCGTTTTATCGACCAGAAATAAGTTATGAATGTTAAATTTTTTATTTCTTTGTTTCCATGTTTTTCTTCAAAATCAAAATTTTTATATATGAGTGAGTAATTTCTATTTAAAACTAAGAATTATAAAAATATATTTCGATGATTTTTTCCGTCGATAAATAACAAAAATATGACATACGAACTCATCATAACTGAAAAACCGAATGCAGCAAAAATGATAGCAACTGCTTTGGCAGACGGAAAAGCAATAAAAGAAGCAATTCAAGGAGTTCCTTATTACAAGATTTCTCACAATAAAAAAGATATTGTTGTAGGCTGTGCAGTAGGACATCTATATACTGTTGCAGAAAAAGAAAAATCATTCAAATATCCTTCTTTTGATATTTTATGGAAAGCAACATCTGATGTTGATCCAAAAAGCTTTACAAAAAAATATCTTACAACATTGAAAAAACTTGCAAAAGATGCAGCAGAATTCACAGTGGCAACTGATTATGATATAGAGGGAGAGGTAATAGGATTAAACTGCATAAGATATGCATGCAAGCAGAAAGATGCTTCAAGAATGAAATTTTCTACTCTTACAAAAAATGACATAGTTCAAGCATATAATAATAAGCATAAAACACTTGACTGGGGTCAGGCGCTTGCAGGAGAAACAAGACACTATCTTGATTGGATGTATGGTATGAATATTAGTAGGGCATTGACTCTTGCAATCAAAAATTCAGGAATGTACAAAACAATGTCTTCAGGAAGAGTTCAAGGACCTGCATTAAAGCTTGTTGTAGAGAAAGAAAAAGAAATCAAAGCATTTGTTTCTCAAAAATATTGGGAAATACAAGTTAATGGCGCATTTCAAAATTTCTCCTCGCAAACATTGGAAGCAGGGCATGAAAAAGGCAAAATGTTTTCAGAGGACGAAGCATTAAAAATTCTAAGCAAAGTCAAAGGCAAAAACGGAACAATAACCAAAATCCAAAAATCACAATTTATTCAAAAAACACCTGTTCCATTTGACTTGACAACATTGCAAATGGAATCATACAGATTATTTCATATTTCTCCAAAAGAAACACTTGAGATTGCTCAGGAATTATATACAGGAGGATTCATTTCTTATCCAAGAACATCTTCCCAAAAATTGCCAAAGGAAATCGGATATAAACCTATTCTTGAAGGCTTGAAAAAACACAAAGATTTTGAAAAATTTGCATTAGAATTAATAAATAAAGAGAAAAAACAAAAAGGACTAATTCCTTCTGAAGGTAAAAAAACAGATCCTGCTCATCCTGCAATTTATCCAACAGGAAATATTCCTCATTGTCATGAAAGACCATTCAAAGTATATGATTTAATTGTAAAAAGATTTTTTGCATGTTTTGGAGAAGATGCGCAAAGAGAAACAGTTACAATCAATATAGAAATAGAAAAAGAGCCATTCATCACACGAGGAACAACAACAATACATGAAGGATGGCACAAATATTATCATCCTTATGTTAAATTAGAAGAACAATTACTTCCTGCTGTAAAAGAAAAAGACACATTCATCAATAAAGAGACAATAAAACACGATAAAGAAACACAGCCTCCAAGAAGATTCAGTCCTGCTTCTATAATTAAAGAGCTTGAAAAACAAAATCTTGGAACAAAAGCAACAAGAGCTGCAATTGTCGACACATTATATCAGAGAAATTATGTTAAAAATGAATCAATCGAAGCAACAGAATTAGGAATAAATACAGTCGCAACACTTGAGAAATTCTGTCCTGAAATTTTAGATGTAAAACTTACAAGACATTTTGAAATAGAGATGGATAAAATAAGAGAAGGAAAATACAAAGAAGAGCAAGTATTAGAGGAAGCAAAAAAAACACTCATAAAAATCCTTGAAAAATTCAAGAAAAATGAAAAATCAATAGGTAAAGAATTGAATGAATCTCATCGAGAGGGAATGGAGAAAGAATCTTACATAGGACCATGCCCTGTCTGCAAAGAAGGAAATTTAAGAATAACATATTCCAGAAAAACCAAAAAGAAATTCATAGCATGTGATAAATATCCTGACTGCAAGACAATATTTAATCTGCCAAATTTCGGGATTGCAAAAAATACAGAAAAAATATGTGAGCAATGCAAATATCCAATAATAAAAATAATTGCAGGAAGAAGAACACAGGAATCCTGCTTAAATCCTCAATGCCCTTCAAAAAAATCAGAAGATAAGGAAGTTCAAAATCATATTGATGCTCTTGAATCAGGAAAAATTGTAAAAAAATGTCCAAAATGCGGTAAAGATATGATATTAAGAAGATCCATGTACGGGCAGTTCTTAGGATGTTCAGGTTATCCAAAATGCAGATCCATAGAGAAACTTCCTAAAACAGCAGATGAGATAAACAATCCAGCATCTATATATCCTGCAAAAACAAAAAAAACAACAAAATCAAAAAAATCAGCACTAGCAAAAACAAAACAGAGCGCAGTTATTGTCGAGAGCAAAGAAGATGTAAAAAAGGAAGCAGTTACAGATGTGAAAAAAACATCTGCTAAAAAATCCGCAAAAACTAAAAAACCTGTGACAGGAAAATCTAAACCTAAAGATGTAAAATCAGATAAAGAAATTTAAAAAATTCTAATATTATTAATCTCCGCCGTCGTCAAAATCTGATTCAAAGTCTGTGTCATCATCATCTGAATCAAAATCACGTTCATCTGAACCTAAATCAAATTCGTCAGATTTTTTCTTTTTATCTTCTATAACAATAACTCCTTCGACATCATAATTTTCTTGTTTATTATCTATTTTTTCGACAAATTTCATGTTTTTTAGACTTGAATTTGAGAGTTTATTTATTTGTTTTGAAATTGATTTATTTGATTTATTTGATTTAGGCATTTTTCACCCCACAACATTTTAAGCCTTTAACTTTGCAATATTTATAAAGTTTATGGGAATTGTTCATTAGCAGCACATCACAACATTTAAAAAGAACTCTTTTCTCCATTCATATAATGCGGGGCTGTGGGGTAACTTGGTAGCCTTCGAGGTTTGGGACCTTGCGATCGGAGTTCAAATCTTCGCAGCCCCATTTATAATAGAAATATGGACGCTCGAGTGACTTTTGCGTAGCAAAATGTCGCGCATTTTTCCCGAGGCTTTTTTTAAAAAGGCTCGTGGTAATCATTCGCAGCCCCATTTATAATTAAATATTAGTCGATAGCAAGGATTAAATTTATAAATACCCTAAAAATCCTATGTATATACAAAATCTATAAAATCACACTTTAAGAGGTCAAAATGGCAGAAAGAATAAAACATACAAAAGCAGTCAGACGATACGGAACAAGATACGGAAGAAGAAATAAAGATAAAGTTGCATCATTAGAGGCAGAGCAGAAGAAAAGCCATAAATGCCCTAAATGCAATTACGTTAAAGTAAAAAGACTTTCAGTCGGTATATGGCAATGTAGAAACTGCAATGCAAAATTCACAAATCGTGCATATTCTGTTGCAAAACCAGTACCTATAAAATCAAAAGATTAATTTTCGCAAATTCGGAGGTAAAATGGTCGAATACAAATGCTTTTCTTGCAATAAAACAGTTGCAGATAATTATATTAAGAAAAAAGTCAGATGTCCTTATTGCGGTTCAAGGTTAATTTTCAAACCAAGAACAAACATAACTAAAATTAAGGCAAGATAGTTGATTGAGTAAAATGTACAAATCTACACTCGTCATTGCTCACGACATCACTGATATAGAGAAACTTTTTCAGCCTGAGCAAAAGGATTTTGGAAGAGCTTCATACACAATAAAAAAAGACAGCAAAAAAAAAGAGCTCATATTCAGCATAACTGCCAAAGATGCAATAGCATTAAAAATTGCACTAAACACAATTATAAAAACACTTTCTGTTTGGGAAAGAACAAAGGAAATAACAAAATAAAGTAAACTACTGTGGGCTGAAGCCCACAGCATTAACGTGTAAGCCAGCT
>CAZSEK010000040.1:0-8595 GCA_964605945.1 uncultured Methanosarcinales archaeon | reverse complement strand
TTGAAAGAAATTAATGTTGCTTTAAAAGAAGAAATAAGGAAAAAACATCTCGCTGTTCAGAATGTCGAGGAATTTGTAAAATGGATAATAAGCTAATTTGGTGTTGCAAACAGAAAAAAGGCATTAAACTTATTTCTCCCAACGACAATCTTGCTTCTGAATATCTGCAAAGTGCTGAAGAAAGTTTGCTTGTTTTAAATTCTATTTTTGGAAAATCTAATATGTGGTTGGCGACAGCAAAATATTATTGTGAATATTTCTCTGTTTATGCGTTTTTAATGAAATGCGGCATAAAATGCGAAATTCATGATTGTACTATTGAAGTTTGCAGGAGATTAGAGAAACAAGGATTTTTAGATGATAGTGTTTCTAAGATGTTAGATGATGATAAAGAACTTCGAATAGATAATCAATATTACTTGAAAAACAAGAAAGTTGATATTGATTTTAATTCTTTAAGAGATTTTGTTCTAAATATGAAATCAAAAGTTAATTCTATTTCTAGGAGAGAGATTGAAGAGATTAGAAGATTGGTTATGTAATCACTATTAAGTTACTACAAAAACGAAACATTTATAAATACATTCATCTATGAGATATTATGATAAAAAATTTAATAGACAGATTATCTGAAAGAAATCCTTTATATACTTCCTTATGGGATAGATTGAAATTAAAAAAACCTGCCGAATCAGAATGTGAATTAAAATATATACCTCAGCAATCAGATTGGGATTGTGGGCAAACATCTCTTGACATGTTAGGATACGATGGTCACAGAATGTTTCCAGATGTACCTCTTACTTATCGTCAAACTGAATCGATTAAAGGAGTTGAATCAGTATATGCTGATTCTTATAAAGATGAAAAAGGGTATAGAGAGGGTGATGTTTTTTTCTTTGATAAGCCAGCTATGCTTGATGTTGTAGTTCCCGGGTTAACTGAAGGACATTTTGTTGTGGGATATAAAGACAAAGTATATTGTCCTTCATTAGGTGTCTTTTATGCTAATGATTATTTGACTAGGGTTTTTATACCTCACGCATTTACAGTTCCATTTAATGAACTAAGTCCAGCAAAAGCATAATTTTTTTTATTCCTCTTTCTCGTCAATTAAAATAATCTTCCTTAGAAACCTTGAGACAAAACAAAGGACTTTTGTGATAAATTAATGTTTCTCAACATACTGCTATCAAGATAAAAAAGTTTTGCCTTCACGCAATCGTTGGGGGTGATTAATGTGAAGGCAAAGAATTACATCCATAACGGAACGTGAGTTGTGATTCCCTGCTTAATTTTAAAAAAGAAAATAAAAAAATAAATTGTAAGTTTTATCTTACAATCTCAATGCCAAGCTCGTCAGACATTCTTTGTCTTTGTGCTCTTGCTTGTTTTGGAGTTGTTTTTCCAAGGATCCAAGGTGATTTAACTCCTGTAATGATTGTCATTACTGTTAATTTTCCTTTCATTCCTTCTGAAACTCTTGCTCCCCAGATGACATTTGCATCTTCATCCATTGCTTCTGTTACTAACTCTCCTACTTTTGAGATTTCATCAAGTGTCATGTCAGGACCGCCTGAAACATGCAAGATTGCTCCTGTTGCACCTTCATAACTAATGTCTAATAATGGATTGCTTAATGCGCCTTTAACTGCTTCTTCAACTCTGTTGTTTGTATCTGATGCTCCTACTCCAATTGCTGCAACTCCACCGTCTGTCATGATTGCTTTAACATCTGCATAATCTAAGTTGACTAATGATGGTACTGCGATTGTCTCTACAATGCCTTTAATCATTGTTGCAACTAATTCGTTTGCTACTGCAAATGCCTGCTGTACTGGCAGATTTCCTGCAATTTGTACTAGTCTGTTGTTGTCGATGACAATTACAGTGTCTGATACCTGTCTTAATTGCTGCAATCCAAATTCTGCTTTGTCTACTCTTGCTCTTTCAATTTTGAAGGGCATTGTAACAGTTCCAATGACAATTGCACCCATATCTTTTGCTGTTTGTGCAACTACTGGTGCTCCGCCTGTTCCTGTTCCTCCACCCATTCCAGCACATACAAAAACCATATCGGATGTTTTTAATACATCTTTTATTTCTTGTATTGATTCTTGTGCTGCCTCTGTTCCTCTTTCCGGGAATCCTCCGCATCCTAATCCTCTAGTAACATCCTTTCCTAATAAGAATTTTCTGTCAGCTTCCATTAAATTCAAGTGTTGCTGATCTGTGTTGCATGCTATTATTTCAGCACCTTTGATGCCTTTTTTAAAGAGCCAGTTAACCATGTTATTTCCTGCTCCACCAACACCAATAACTTTTATATTGGCTTGTCCTATTTCTGTTCCTTCATATCCGCTGTTTTTTGTGTTTACAAATTCCATTTTATTCCCCCAAGGTTTTTCACGCCTTTTTGGTTTTTTTAATTTATTTTTTATATTTAATGAAATATATTTTTTAAAATATATTTCTGATTACCGTAAAGTTTATTAATACATCTAACTCAACTTCCCTTGAGAATAAGTTTTGTACTCGCCAAAGCCAATCTTTATCAACCGTTCTTTTCGCCAAAAAAGGACGATTGCAGTTTTCTTTTTTGTATACTAAGATATTAAAGTTTTCGCCAAAAAGCTTTAATTAGTTCTTTATGGTATTAAACTTATATATAAATGTTTCTGTCGTCTAAAATATATGTTAAATAATGTGGTTTATAAACCATTCTTTTGTAAACTATATATTGAATAATAATTTTCATAGTTAAATATCTGGTTGTCTTTCGAAAAGCACTTCTTTTTTACCGGAATATAAATTTATAGCAGCCATTTGGTTGAATTGTTCTTCTGTCAAAGTCATGTGATTTATTGAAAATGAATATTTTTCTTTTATTTTGACTATGGCCTGTCTGATTATCTCATTATCTATGCCTTCCCCTATGATTAATATGCTTGCTTTGTCTTTTTCCTCTTTACCGTGTAGGATTATGGCTTTTATTTCTTTTATTTGCAAAATAGATTCTATGAATTCATCTATGATTGTTTTCTTTTCTTCTAATATATTTTCAAGATAGTTTGTTTTTTCATTTTGTTTTAAACCATATACTTTAAGATGCTTAACTTTTATTCTTACGATAAGATCAAGCGCAAGAAGTTTGTTGATTATCCTATGAGTTGAAGATAAAGGAACTCTTGAGTATTTGGATATTTCCTGAAGACACATTTGCTGCTCTTTTTTCTTCAAAAAAAGCTTTAAAATATTGAGTGTTTTCTTATCAAAAAGGTTTTCAAGCAATTTCCCAGATTCCATAAATTTACCAGGTATGGACTTCTATATAAATCTTTCTATTTGTGAAAATAGCTTTCATTTTTGGAAATATTACTTTATTAACAATTGTTAATTATTATTTACAGATAAGAAAAATGGTTCTTAATTTTATCGTTATAGAACTACCTGATATGTTTGATTTCTCTGTATTTTATATTGAATTCTCTTGCTTCTTCTACATCTCTTAATTTTAAAGTTGTTTTCCTTAAGATATTTCCAAGTCTAAGGTCGATTTTCCTTAAGAGTTGTTCTTCCATGCTAAGAATATCTGACTCTTCTTTTAATATATCTCCCAAAACTTTAGCATTCCTTAAATCTGATAAAAGAAGATTATTTTCTTTTTTTGTGAATTCAAGCTGTATTTCCCATAAAGAACCTATGCTTTGAAGAAGCTTATCAAGCTCAATTATATCAGAAAGTGTTTCTTTTTCTATGGTTTTAAGATCGGTGTTTTCTTCATCTTTAGATATTTCTTCGATTATTTTTTTAACCTGTTTAATGTGTTTTTCTTCATGTTCATTGACTTCTTCATCATTATTTGTCAGATTTTCAAGTGTTTTAATCTCTTGTTTCAGTGCTTTAAGGGTCAAATGATTAGGTGTTCTCACAAAATCATTGAATCTTCTTAAATTATTTCTGTGATCATCAACTATTCTTTGAAATTCAGCTATACATTCATCAAGTTTGCTGTTTGCAATCCTTAATTTGTCTGTTCTTTCCCTATAGAACTTTAATGCATCTTTCTTCTTCTTATCCCCAAAGAATCCCTGATATAAATGCTCTTGTACTCTCATTTTAGAATTAATATTAAGTATTATTTATAGTTTTCTAATTGTGCTTATTGCTGTCCTTGTTCACTATCGTTCTCAATTCCCTCTGGGACTTAAGATGAGCGACATTCCAATACATACTCAATACAGCAAGAATAAACTCATTACATTCGTAATCTCAAAGAAAACTTTGAGAAATTGCAATATGAATTTCCCGGCGGGAAATTGGAATGAAATGACAATTGCTGTATCACATTAATAATCAAAAGAGCGAATGGACAGCAATAAGTAGTCTAATTGTGATTATTGTTCTTTATACATTCCTTCAACAAAATCTAATGTGCTTATTTCATCAGGTCTTCGGTCTTCTCTTATTTTAACAAGTCTTGGAAATCTTAAAGCATAGCCTGAGCTGTAAGAAGGACTTTTTTGGATTTCTTCAAAGCTGATTTCAAGAACAAGATTGGGCTTTATGATGACTTCTTTTCCTTTTTCAGAAACAAAGAATGGCTTTAATAAATTAGTTAATTCTTCAAATGATGTTCCTTCTTCCTCTTTTTCCTTGATTCCTGTTCCAACTTTTCCTATTTCTAAGAATTCATCTGTATCTTGATCGTAAATTGCGATTGTAAATGAGCTTAACCATCCTGATCTTTTACCCTCTCCCCAATCTGCACCAACAACTACAACATCCAATGTTTCCATTATTGGCTTCATTTTAACCATATATCCAACTCTTGAACCTGGTTTGTATGGTGCATTTAATGATTTGAACATAACTCCTTCATTTCCTGCTTCTAAAGATTTTTTGTAGAACTTTTCAGTTTCTTTTTCATTATCTGTTGTAATTTGTTCGGCTAATCTTATATGAAATTCTTTTGGCTTGATTATTTTTTCAAGAATTTTTCTTCTTTTAATAAATGGTTCTTTAATAATGGATTTTCCTTCAAATAATAATATGTCAAATATATTAAGTTCAACAGGAACTTCTTTTGCCATTTGTTCAATATCATATTTTCTTCTTATTCTTTGAGAAATATTTTGGAATGGAACATATTTTTTTGTTTTAGGGTCATAACCTACTGCTTCTCCATCAATTATGAATGAATCTGCTTTAACATTTGTTTTTATTAATTCAACAACTTCGGGGAATTGAGCAGTTACATTTTCTAAACGCCTTGTATGGATAACAATCTTATCTCCTTTTTTTCCAATTAACATTCTGAATCCATCATATTTGTATTCAACAACGCAAGGAACTTCAACTTTCTCAAAACCTTCTTTTGTATTTTGAACTTTTTGAGCAAGCATTACTTTGACTGCTTTTAATGGATCAAGTTCTAATTCTTTTAAATGTTTCAAATCTTTTTCCATAAGCAATTGAGCTATTTCAGCGTAATCATTTGTAACATCATAAGCTTCCTGGATTTCATCTCTGATTCTTGCTAACTCTGATTCTTTTGCGAATGTACCTTTATCTTTTTCAAGTTCATTTATTTCATTTTCATCTACTTTGTAATGTTTTTTATAATAAGTAATTGCAATTGCATCTCTTAATGTTCCTTCTCCTAGCCCAACTCTTAAATCTTCAAGAACAGTTCTTGTAATATATAGTGCTTCTTTTGGTTTTGCGCTTGTTAGAAGTTCTGCAATCATCTTTAGTTTTACATCCGTGCTTCCCAATCCTTCTTGGTCTGCAAGTTTTTTTATGTTTGTAAAGACTTTTTCTACAGTAAGGTCTTCGCTAAATAATGTGTGTTGATGTTTTTTTAAGATTAATAATTCTGCTGTCTTTCCTAAATCCCCTGTTTTCTTCCAGGTTTTTTCAATTTCATCTAAAGTTAAACCTGTTGCTGTGTTTAATGCTTTAACTATAAGTTTTGAAGCCACACCTATTTTTCTTTCATCATATTTAGGAAAAACTAATCCTTGAACTAGTAAAACAATCTTATTCATTTCTTTTGCATTGCATTGCTCTAAAAATTCAGCTAAGAACTTTGTCTTTTCAATTCTTTTGCTTGTGCTTTCAAGCTTTTCATACAACTCTGTTAGATGAGAATATTGCATTTAGATCTCCTTTAAAATTAATTTTACTTTGTCAATGAATTGTATTGATTTTATTCTTAATTGTTTTGTTGTTTCTAAATCAAAGTTTATATTAGTTGAATAACTAGCATCCTGTCTTTCTTTTTTCAAGTCAGCATAAAAAATAATCTCTTCATTTGTTATGACTAATTGCTCTAATAATTCAAAATCTTCATAAGATAATTCAGAATAATGTTTTATCAGAAAACACAATGTTGCATTGTGATCTTTGGAGGCATATCCTTTATTTGCTAAAAGCGCCAAACTCGCATGATAAACAGAGTAATACAAGCCCACAATCACCCAATCAATATATTTGTTTTGTTCTAATAAAAAATGGCAGTATTGTAAGTTGTGGTCTACTTTTTCTAAATGTGCTTTGACTAAATTTAGGCTTTTTGGTGTTTTTTGGATTATTTTTTTCTTTAAATATAAAGTATATGTAGTATTTAGTTGTTCCTTATTCGCCATCCAATTTTTAATTTTTTTATTCATCTTTTAAACCATAGTATATTTCATTTCCAGCAATGCAAAATCCTGTAGTTTTGGCTTCAATAATTAATCTGTCGTTTGAATTTATAAAATTATCTGTGTTTGTATAAAACGCGTTTATTGAATGAGTGCTTATTGCATTTATTTCATCCATTGTTTTTTTGAATTCCTTTTTTATTTGTGTTTCATATGCTTTCTGAAGTTTTCCTTCAAATGTATGCAAAACAATTAATAGGTCTATATCGCTGTCTTCGTTTTCCTCTTTTCTTGAGGATGAGCCAAAAAGAATGACAAATGCGCCTTGTTTCGGCATTTTAGAGAGGAATTTCTTTATTGTGAGATTAACTTCACTGTTTAAATGATTTATTTTTTCTAAGTCAAATTTCGTGAAAATTAAATTTTTAATTTGTTTATCTTTTAATATATAAAATGTATTTGCTTTTTGTTTTTCAATATCCAGTTCATCATTCTGTTTTAGTTTTTTTAATGCATTCTGCAAAGAGCTATCTGAAGAGTTAGTCAACTCAATTAATTGATTATAGTATAGTTTGGCTTGTTTTGAGTCATAAAACGCTTTGTATATCCTTTCTGTAGGTGTTAGATGCTCCATGAATGAGTTAATGCATTAGGATTTATAAAGTTTACGCCATTTTTTGGTGTAATTACGCCATTTTTTGGTGTTATTTGCGCAAATTTAATTCAGTATCGTGAACTAAATCCATCTCTTTCGGATTGTTCGGAGTTCCTATTCCTACTATTTCCCTCGACCCAAAAAAATTCTAAGTCTTTGTTTTTAAATTTCTTTTGCATTTCTTCTTCTATTTTTCTTATTTCTTTCCTATAGTTTCTTTCAACAATACTCATTTTATCCCAAAAAGGCTTTAGTTTTTGAATAGGTATTTTTAGTTTTTGCATTGTTTCACCTCCGATAAATCATAGAAATTTAATTCATTTAAATATATTCTGGGTGGTTGTCCAGTGAGGGCGGAGGATATCCGAATTCGGAAATATTTTAGAACAAAATAAGAACTGTTGTAAGAAATGATTATTTTAATTTTTTCCAAACTTGTTCGAATATTGTTCTTTGCATATGAGCAAAATCTTTATGATTTATTAAGAATGCAACAGGTTCTTGTTCTCTTGAACTTAATATAGCAACACTATCACCAAAAATATAGATATTCATAGGAATGTTTTTCAAATCATCTAAAATTTTTGTTTCTCTTAATTCTTTTTTATCTTTTTCTACTAAAAGATGTGTTGTTGTAGAAGATTTCTCGCTGATTATCCTTATAGGTATTTTTAATTCAGCTCGTTTTTTTATGAAATTAGGACCAAAATATGGAACTAAATTTAACATTGTTTTGTTGTTAGAATATGCGCATAATGGTTTTTTGGCTCTTAATATCTCATCAAATATGGTTTTTACACCATTTACTCCTTCGTAAAATTCGATTTTAGGTTTTATAGGTATTTCTTCTCTTAATTTTGAAAGTGTGGGGATTAGTTTTGATATTTTTGATTTTTTTTCTTCTAATGTTTCGATTAGTTTATTAGGATTGCATGCTTCAAAAAAAATTACTTTATTTTTTGTTATAGAACTTACAAATCCTTTTTCCTTTAAACTCTTCAATAAATCATAAGTTGTTGTTCTTATAAGGTCTGATTTCTCTGCTATTTGATTTACTGTTGCTTCTCCTAGCGCCAATACTGCAACATAGACTTTAGATTCTTTCTCGCTAAATCCGTATTCTTTGAGCTCAGTTATTATGTCCATTATCCTAGAAAGTGATTTAAATTTATAAAGTTTACTTTTGTCGAAGGTTTTCCACAGCAAATATTTAAATAGATAATTAACTATTCAATAGTAAATAAAGTAAACTACTGTGGGCTGAAGCCCACAGCATTAACGTGTAAGCCAGCT
>CAZSEK010000039.1:0-9411 GCA_964605945.1 uncultured Methanosarcinales archaeon | reverse complement strand
ATAGAGGACAGAATGGAACTTTCTGAAAAGACAAAAAGGAACATAGCCATCTCTGAAAAACAAATAAGAGAGGGCAAAACAACTTCTTTTGAAGACATCAAGAAGAAGTTTAAATTAAAATGTACAAAATAGAATTCTCTAAGTGTGCTGAAAAGCAGTTCGATAAACTAGAAATAGATATTCAAGACAGGATTTTGAAAGCACTAGAAAGGATGAGCATTAGGCCCTATCATTTTATAGATAGATTAGTCGGAAGCCAAAACTATCGGCTAAGAGTAGGAGATTATAGAGTCATTATGGATATTCAAGATAATAGATTATTGATATTCGTAATTGAGATGAGGCACAGAAAGGAAGTTTATAAGAGATAAATTAACATATTATTTTTAATAACCAAATAAAAGAAAAACATTAATAAACACAGAATTTAATATAATATAAAGGTATAAAATGCAACTAAATTTAATTAATTATCCGCCATCTGCAGAGGTAGAATTACTTGAAAAATCAGAAGAAATAAAATCAGAAGTTATAAATAAATTCAAATATGGACAATATTTCACTAAACTAAAAATCGTTAAACGAGTATTAAATTTATTATCCGAATTTAAACAATATTCTTCCGATAGTTTGATATTAGAGCCATCTTTCGGAACAGGAAATTTTCTTAAGGGTTTATCAGAAAATAACTTCATTAATGTAATGGGCTGTGAAATAGATCCAGCACTTACTGAAAATCCAAAAGATTTTTTTAGAGTCCCTTTGTTCAATAAATTTGATTTAATAATAGGGAATCCACCATTCACAAAATATAATGTTTTCGAAAGTTATTATTATCCTGAAAATTATAAGAACTCAGACATTCCAGCTTCAATGTACCTTACTGAACAATTGCTCAAAAAGGAAAAAGAAAAAATGGAGAATGTTTTCATATTAAAATGTTTAAAACATTTAAAAGATAAAGATTCTTCGATAGCTTTTGTATTGCCAATTTCATTTTTTATTAAAAATAGAAATAAAGAAATAAAGCAGAAAATAATGGAAAGATTCTCAACAATAGTTATCTTCCAAAATAAAGAAGTTTGGTTTGATTATCATATTCCTTGTTGTTTTGCTATTTTTACAAATAATGAGGAATTTAAAGATAAAGTGATTTTACAGTACGAAAATGGCGAATCTCATAGATTCATTTTACCCATTTCAGAATTTCATGAAGAATTGATACCTGAAGTGGTTTTTAATAAAAGACAAGGAATTGTTCAAAATATCTCTGGCATAGAATTAATGAAATATCTTTCAGAAAATAAACTTAAATCTAAAAAGTCATTCGAAAATAATAATGTGTCTGCTAAAAATATTCTTGAAAAAGTTAAAATACCTATTAATGAAGAAATAGCTTCCTATAAATTGGCCGTCGTTAGAGTTGGCAATTCAAGTGTCGGAAAATGCGGATTAATAAATATAGAAAAAGATATTTTAAATGATATGTTTTATGTTTTAGATTTTCAAAACGAACATCAAAATAATAAATTTATAAAAGAAGCAATTTGTGAAGCAATAAATAAAAACCAAAATTATTTTAAAAATATTACTTGTCGTGTTGGCAGTAAATCCATCAAAAAAGAAGATGTATTTAATTTTAAGATAGAATTAGGAGGCAAAATCAATGGCACAGCCCCTTAAAAATAAAACTTTAAAATTTGAACAAGATTATATTGAAACAGAAATTAAATGGGGTTTAAAATTAGGCGATGATATTTTCAAAAAAATCGAGGTAACAAGAGCTGTAAGATGGCTTAAATTGGAAATAAAAAAGAATTCTAATGATAAAAAACATATTGCTTTAACTAAACTCAATGAATTATTAAATGAAGCATTTTATGATTCTATCAAAAGAAAAAAATAGACGACAAGATGGCAGATTATAGAAAAGATAAAATCGCAAGACAAGAGAAAGCATATAGAGATAAAGTAAAGAGAGATGCAGTAAAAAACATACCTGAACCAAAAAGGGAAGAGAAAAGTCCTGAAGATGTTAAAAACTTTTTGGAACTATGGAAAAATAAAACTAAAAAGTAATTAAACTAACTTATTTCGTAATATTTCTAATAAATCATTTCTGTGACCTTGCGAGGAATGTGATAATCCGACTATTATTTCTTTAATTTGTTTTTTTGTTGGTTTCCAAAGAGCATATGCACCACTACCCAGCTGCGTATTTAATGTAATTTCTCCAGCATTATTGAATAACTTTATTTCACGATTGCTGAAGGGAAATAGAATAAACATATGTGCGGCTAATGTGAAATCACCCATCTTGAATGTTACTCTGACAAAAATATTTTCATCTATCTCTCTTTCAAAAGAGAAAAATTTCTCATCATATTCATAAACATCAAAATTCTCAAATTTAGAATCTTTTTTTGTTTTGACTGCTCTTCTGACTCTATATCCTGAGTTAACCAAGAAATTATTGATTGAATCTAATTTTCGGATGATTTCATTTATATCATCTTTAATTAAATAAGAATCTACTAATTCACTAATTTCATTATTAGTAATCATCCATTCTATAAATTGTTCACAGGAATATAGCCCTTCTGTTGGTTTTGCCACATGATTTCCATTTGTATCACTAATTCTAATCTTGCTTCTGGGGGTTGTTAATGGCATCACCACTTTATCAGGTAGAATTTGTAGATTACTCATTGTTATCTAACTCCTCTAATCAAAGATATTTATTTATGTTGTCTTGTTTATTTTTATTAAAAATTCTCGGACCGTGATTTATTGTTTGAGAGAAAGTCTGACCTCTAAATGTTGTTTTAATAGATGGTTTGCCGAATAATTCAACGTAATTGTTATAATTTAAATTACATTGGATTCTTCTCTGATTTTTACTATCAATTTTGTGTGTTATAGTTAGCAAACCCCCCTTATTTTTCCGTTCCGATTTCCATTTTTCTGCAAATGCAATACCTTCTTCTTGTCCTTTTTTTCCTGCCGGAAATTTCTTGATGATATTATCAAATTCTTTTATTTCTTCTAAGCAAATATTTCCTCTCATTTTTTTTAATATTGCAGGAGTAATTTGAATTTCATCAATACTTCTCACAATTTTTTCATTGCCGATTTGTTCCCATCTTCCCACAATCAAAGTAAACGGTTCATTGATTTCCCATATTCTAACAGTACTTCCAAATTCTAGAGCATTAGTTAATCCCATAAATTTAACACTTGTAGGTATTTCTCCAGCAACATCCCATTTTTGAGTATAATTTGTTGCTAGTTCATCTACACCAAGAACTTTTTTAACCCAATTCTCAAAAACAAATCCGTGCTTTTGAACTTCACTCATACTTTTAGTTAAAAAGGAAATATTAATGAATGTATTTAACAAATTTGTTAAATAAGTATAAAAGAAGAGTTAAATATAAGACAATATGTTTAATAAAAGGAAAACAACTCTTCAACAACCAAACATCACAAGATCTTTTGTAACGATACCTTGCGATTTTATTAAAAAAGTAAAATGGACAAAGGGAGAAGAGTTATCTATCGAATTAAAAAAAGAGGAAATAAGAATATCAAAGAGGAAAAGATAATGGATTGGGACTTAATTAGTTTTATTACGAGCAGTAAAATAAGATTTAAATTACTTACTTTGTTAAATAAACAAAAAAACACCCCCACATCATTGAGCAAAAAATTAAATGTTCATGTGAGTGCTATTAGTAGAGCATTAACAGAACCATCAGAAAAAGAGCTTATAACGTGTCTAACAGATAAAAGAACTAAATACAAATACTATGAAATTTCTGATAAAGGAAAGAAATTATTAACAGAAATTCATGAAGAAACAGATACAAAGTCTAATAACATTAATATTCAATAATTCGCTTTTTTTTAATTCTTAATCGTTTAATTGCTAATTCGCAAAATTCTTCATTTATTTCAAATCCTATAAAATTTCTATTTATATCTTGACATGCTACTGCGGTGCTTCCGCTTCCTATAAACGGATCCAAAACCAAATCTTGTTCTTTACTAAACATTTCGAGAAGTTCCTTAATAAATTTGGTAGGTTTCGGAGTTGGGTGATTTATATATCCTTCTCCGGGTTCGACCATTCTCCCAGGTGTATCAACAAAAATATCTTTATTCGCTTTTTTTATTTTCGGATTTCCTTTTTTGAAAATAATGACCGACATAAATTTAGTGTATCCTATTGAAGATCTAACGCTTCCATTAGGACAATAAAGAACTATTTGCCAAAAATATTGAAAAGGATTATCTTTAAATAACTCAGGCAAATATTTCGTGCTAAAAAAAGTAATGAAAAAAGAATCCTTTTTTAAAACTCTATAACATTCTGGAAGAATACGATAAAATAGAGATAAATCTGCATCATTTTGTATGCCTTTTTTATTTAATCCATACGGAGGGTCAGTCAATATTAAATCGACTGATTCCGAATCTATTTTTTTAATGCCTTCCAAACAATCCATGCAATAAATTTTATTTTTTTCTATCACATAACTACATAAACCCACATATATATAAATATTTTTATCTGGGGGCACTCCCCACACTGGACATTCACCCGCAGACTATTTAAATAAGACCTTCTCTCAGTAATAAATGCTCAAAAACTTCCAAGCACGTTTGTATCAGGAAACAATATTTAGCACATGCACAAAGAACAACACATTAGTTGTATTACCAACAGGAATAGGCAAGACAGCAATCTTTCTTATGATGGCATCGCAGAGATTAAGCATGTATCCAAAAAGCAAGATTCTTTTATTAGGACCAACACGTCCATTAATAGATCAATATGCTTCTGTTTTTGAAAAATATTTTGATATAGATAAAGACAAACTTGCAGTATTCACAGGTTTTGTAAGTCCTGAAAAAAGAGAAGAGTTATGGAAAAAAGCACAGATTATATTTTCAACACCACAAGGACTAGAAAACGATCTTCTTTCAAATAGAATTTCATTAGAAAATGTTTCTTTGATTGGTTTTGATGAAGCGCACAGAGCAACAGGAGAATATGCATATACTTTTGTTGCAAAACAATATATGAAAAAAGCAGTTCATCCAAAAATTCTTGCACTAACAGCAAGTCCAGGAAGCGATGTAACGAGTATTGAAGAAGTATGTACAAATTTATTCATAGAAGCAATTGAAGTCAGAGATACAGACGATGAAGATGTTGTGCCGTATGTTCAGGAAATAGATATTAAAAAAATATTTGTCGAGCTTCCTGATGAATTCATACAAATAAAAGATTTCTTGAAAAAATGTTTTATCTCGAAATTAGAAGAAGTAAAAAAATTAGGTTATTTATCCGGACCATTATCGAGCTATAGTAAAAAAAATCTTTTAGGTTTGCAAGCAGCAATACACGGAAAGATTTCACAGGGAGAAAAAGATTTTGAATTAATGAAAAGCATAAGTTTAATTGCAGAAGCAACTAAAATACATCACGCAATAGAATTAATTGAAACACAAGGTGTTGAACCATTAAAAATGTATCTTGATAAACTTCAAGAAGAAGGCAATAAAGGAAAAACAAAAGCAGCTCAAAATTTAATTAAAGATATTAATTTCAGAAGTGCATTCATAAAAACAGAAAAAATATATGGAAAATTCGAGCATCCTAAATTTTTAGAATTATTAAAAATAATTGAAGATGAGATTCCCGAGTCTGAAAAGCAAACATCTGATAAAAAAATAATAATATTTTCTCAATATAGGGATTCAGGAAATAAAATAACAGAAGACCTCAAAACTCTTGGATATAAAGCAAAATTATTTGTAGGGCAGGCAAAGAAAAAAAACACAGGATTAAGCCAGAAAAAACAAAAAGAAATGCTTGATGAGTTTTCAGAAAGCAAATTCAATATTCTTGTTTCAAGTTCTGTCGGAGAGGAAGGACTTGATATTCCGCAGGTTGATTTAGTTATGTTTTTTGAGCCTGTTCCAAGCGCAATAAGAAAAATCCAAAGATCAGGAAGAACAGGAAGATTGGAAAAAGGCAGAATAATAATGCTTATAACAAAAAACACAATTGATGAGATTTATTATCATGTTGCAAGAAGCAAAGAAAAAAGAATGTACAGAGCAATAGACGACATTCAAAAAACATTTGTCTATAAAAATGGAAACGGAAAAAACAAAACAGAAAGCAGCAAATTAACACTGCACGATTATGAAGAAAAGGAAAACACAGACATTATTCAGGAAAATAAAACAAAACCAAGAATAATTGCAGATTACCGAGAGAAAGGTTCAGGTGTTTTAAAAGAATTAATCGATAAAACAGATCTATCTCTTGAAAAACTCGAAATCGGAGATTATCTTTTAAGCAAAAGAGTTGTTGTTGAATTCAAAACAGTTCATGATTTTGTTGATTCAATTCTTGACGGCAGATTATTGCAGCAACTAAAAGAATTAAAAAGATATGAACGTCCTGTGATAATAATTGAAGGAATAGAAGATATATATTCTGTCAGGAAAGTTCATCCTAATGCAATCCGTGGAATGCTGGCAACAATATCTGTTTCATACGGAATTCCAATCCTGCAGACAAAAACATCAAAAGACACAGCAGAATTATTGATGGCGATTGCAAAACGAGAGCAGGATGAAGATAAAAAGAGTTTTACAATGCACTATTCAAAACCTCTTTCTTTAAAAGAACAACAAGAATATTTTATATCTGCACTTCCTAATATTGGGATGGGTGGCGCAAAGCCATTGCTTGAGCATTTTGGTTCTGTAAAAAACATCGTTAATGCTTCTGAAAAAGAACTTCAGGATGCGGATTTAATAGGCCCTAAGAAAGCAAAATCAATGAAGGACATTTTTGATAAAGACTATAAATAAATAGGGTTCTATATCACTCAAAAGTGGTTAAATTTATAAAGTCAATATTCTTTCTTAATATATGGTTGTTGAATACAAGATCCAGTTTATTGGAACAGATATTTTAAGAAGACTGAATGAAATAACTTGTTTAAATGGTATAGATAGACATATCGAGATAGAATACTTCAATCATGAGCTTTCTTCTGAAATAAAATCAGCAATGGAAATCATAAGTATGTCTTCTCAACTTGAAGACGGCACTGATTTAAAAAAAATAGATAAACAAAATAGAACTGAATATTTTGGTTGTGTGCAGCGTTTAGGAAAAATAATTACAGACTCGATAAATCAATTCAAGGAATATTGTATTGATCCTGAAACTGTAAGAGTAGGAAACCATACACAGAAATTCATAAATTCATTAGAGGTGTTGTTGAAATACGTTATTCCGTTTGATGAAAAAATGAAAAATGAAAAATTTGGAAAATTAAGTATGATGGATGAGTTAATTATAGAAACAATAAATCCTTATTTTGCCATGGCATTAGATACGTACAATGGTGAGTTTTCACAAAATTATGTCAAATCAAAGTATGATTTGAAAAAAGACATAATGCGTCATTACAACCAATATAAAGAAATAGTATCAAAACAAACAAATCCCATAATCGTACATGAACCACAATTCATAAGCAAAACCATTTACACAAGAACTGATTTCTACAGAAAAGTCTTCAATGTTCTTGTAAAAAATATTCCCGCACATGCTTTTGGAGAGTCAAGATTATGTTTTGGAAATTCCACAACAGAATCTAAAAAAGAAATATATCTTCTGGAAGTTTTATCTGAAAATGCAGAAGATGTAACTATGGGTGTTGCTGATACAGGTGTAGGAATTCCTTTAGAAATAAAAGATAAATTATTTAAGGAAAGAATAACAAAAGAATATAATAGAATGAATGAACATGGGGCTGGTTTATTGGCTGTTGGTGAGTTCATGAATAATATTGGTGGTAAAATCTGGTTTGAAGATAATTGGACTGTAAAAGAAACTGATTCAACAGGCATCACAGCAGAAGTAGAAAAACAAGGCACAATATTTTATTTTAAAATACCCAAAGAACAAATTATAGATGAAAAATAAAAAAAAGAAAAAAAATTTCTTATTTATTCGTCATGTGCTAATGCATAGATTGCTTTTAATGCAACTATTATTGTTGCTGGGATGACGAAAATCATCATTGCGTGCATTGTTCCTGATAAATATGCACCTATTGTTGCAACATCTCCTAAAACTGTTCCACCGAAATTTAAAACAATTACTAAAGATACTGCCGATAACAAGAAAGGTGTTGTTTCTCTTCCTGTTACATTAAGGAATCCTACAATCAATCCCAATAATATCAATACTGAAGTTGTTACTGCATTACCTGCGCCTTTTGTAAATACTCCGACTAATAAAGCTATTACGACACCAATTATGAATGCCCAGCTTCCTATTTTTGCTAACATATTTGTTGATTTTTTTGCCATTTTAATGACCTCCCTGTTTAATATAATTTATGTTCATTTGAGTATTAAAAACAACTTTATAAATATTTCTAATTTAGCCTGTTTTTTGAGCTTTTTGATTCTCAATAGTTGGTATGAAACCTTAAAAATAAATACTTCATAAATTTTTCCACATACTACGTAATATTTATAAACACAATCTCATTACTCAAATCAAGGTGATAATATGATTGAATGGATAATTACAATAATAATTTTTTTAATATTGTTCATTGTGTTTATATCAATGTACAATAGATTTATTGTTCTAAGGAACAGAATAAATAATGCGTGGGCGCAGATTGATGTCCAGTTGAAAAGAAGATTTGATTTGATTCCAAACTTGATGGAGGCAGTCAAAGGATATATGAAGCACGAAAAAACCGTCTTGACAGAAATAACAAATGCAAGATCTGCAATGATGAATGCATCATCAATGAAAGACAAGGCAAAAGCAGACAACATGATGTCATCAACTTTAAAATCATTATTTGCGGTGGCTGAGAACTATCCAAAATTGCAGGCAAATGAAAACTTCATGATGCTTCAGGAAGAGTTATCAGGAACAGAAAGCAAGATTGCTTATTCAAGACAATTCTACAACGACACTGTCTTAAGTTACAATAATGGAATACAATTATTCCCAGGAAATGTTGTCGCAGCAATGTTCGGCTTTAAAGAAAAAGAAATGTTCAAAGCAGAAGGCGCTGAACGAGATAATGTTAAGGTGAAGTTTGATTAAGGATTTTATTTAATATTTTTTTTTCATTTCTTTTATTTTATTTTTTTCTTTATTTTTCTTATTTTCAATCAACCTTTCTAATCATTTCCAAAATATTTAAATATCATGCCCCATTTCTATATTGTATGGGGATGAAAAAAACATTGCAAATTTTATTGATGCTCTCATTGTTTTTAATAAGCACAGCACTTGTTTCTGCTCAAATAGAGTCTGATAAAATAACTGCTTACATAATAGATGAT
>CAZSEK010000038.1:0-9970 GCA_964605945.1 uncultured Methanosarcinales archaeon | reverse complement strand
CACAAAATAAAATTAATCCTCAATTATTTGTTAATTGTACTTTCAATTCAGCAGGCCAAAGAGGAACAGCACCATATTCTTATTATTGCGGTTTAGACCAGCAATGGGATAATTATCAAGTTTATCAATCAAAACCAATAACTGTAAAATAATAAACAATTAAACTAAAATGGCTTTAAAATCAAAAAATGAAATTAGCATAGGAGCACAAGCAGAAGGTGGTTCTGCGAATAATTTTAATACAGGTAGTTGGAGAGCTCTAAGGCCAAAGATTGATTTAGGAAAATGCATTCATTGCATGCTTTGTTTTTTATATTGTCCTGATGCATCTATAAAAATAAATAAAGAAGGAAAAAATGGAGCTCCTGAAGTTATAGGTGTTGATTTAGATCACTGCAAAGGATGTCAGTTATGCGCAACAATATGTCCTATGAAATGCATAACCATGGAAAAAGAAGAAGATGCAAAAAAAAATATTTGTGTGAAAGGATAAAATGGAAGAAAAAAATATTTATTGGATGGCGATTGTTTCGTTTGTGTTAGGGATAATTTCATTTATGTTTTTATTAGGTTATTTTGGTTTAATTGCACTTTGTCAAGGAAATCCATTTATTGCTTTTTTTCTAATTGGATTATATTTAATCATTTCATTACTTTCAATAATATTTGGAGCAATTAGCTTAGTTAAAATACGAACTAATTCAAATCTAAAAGGAAAAGGGTATGTGATTATTGGTTGGAGTTTAGTATTAATCTCTTTCATAATATTATATATGTTGATTACAACGGGTTGGGGTCAAAATGTACCTACTGTTCGAGTAAATCCGAGATAAATATAAAATGAAAACAACAACAAAACCATTAACAGGAGCAGAAGCAGCTGCAGAAGCAATGAGGCAGATTGAGCCAGATGTTGTTCCGTTGTATCCTATTACTCCTCAAACTCAGATTGTTGAAACATATTCTCAATTTGTATCAGATGGTATTGTTAATACAGAATTAGTAAGAGCAGAATCAGAGCATTCTGTAATGAGTATTGCAATGGGCGCAAGCGCAGCAGGTGCAAGAGTAATGAGTGCAACTTCATCTCAAGGACTTGCATTAATGTTCGAGCCTGTTTTTATTGCATCATCTTTAAGATTACCTATAGTTATGAATTTAGTTAATAGAGCATTATCTGGTCCAATTAATATTCATTGCGATCATTCTGATGGAATGGCGGTAAGAGATTCAGGTTGGATACAATTTTATTCAGAAAATGCGCAAGAAGTTTATGAAACAACAATAATGGCAATGAGAATTGCAGAGCATAAAGAAGTTCTTCTTCCTGTAATGATAAGTCAGGATGGTTTTATAACAAGTCATGCATTAGTAAATGTTGATATTTTAGAAGATGATATTGTAAAGCAATTTGTAGGACCATACAAACCTAAATTTTCTTTATTAAATTCAGAAAAACCAATTTCAATAGGCGCTTTGGATTTTTATGATTATTTCTTCGAGCATAAAAAACAAAATTTTGATGCAATGGAGAAATCAAGAGAAATAATAAGAGAAGTTTTTGATGAATTCTCGCAAATAACAGGAAAAAAATACGATGTTATTGAAAAATACAAATCAGAAGACGCTGATTACGTAATTGTTGCAATGTCTTCTGCATGCGGAATATTAAAAGAAGCTGTCGATCAGTTAAGAGCACAAGGCCAAAAAGTCGGTCTGCTAAAAATAAAATTATTCAGGCCATTCCCTGAAAAAGAAATTGCGCAAGCATTGGAAAATGCAAAAGCAGTAATTGTTTTAGAGAGAGTCTCAGGTTCAGGCTCATACAGCCCATTATATAATGAAATTTCATCTGCATTATATTTATATCCTAAAAAACCAAAAATGGTAAATTATGTTTTTGGTCTTGGTGGTAGGGAGTTTAACTTAGGAAATGCAATTAGTCTATATCAGGAATTGCCAAACATAGAAAAAGAATTTTTAGACGAGAAAAACAAATTAAGATACCTTGGTGTGAGAGAATAGAATGAAAAAGAAACTCACCATCAAAGAAGCAGAAAAGATTGTAAAAAAAACATTCAGCAAAGTAAAGAATAGAGTAGATAGAGAACATTATTTAATACATTCAAAACACGTCTCAGAAACAGCATTAATTTTAGCATCAAAGAAAAAAGTCGATAAAAATATATTAAAAATAGCAGGTCTTGTTCATGATTTGGGGCGCACAATAAATTCAAAAGACCACGCAATCCATAGTGTGAAATTTTTAGAGAAAAAAGGATACGAGCTTAGCGAAACATTAAAAGATTGCATTTTGAATCATGGTTCATTAAAAATACCAAAATCAGAGGAAGGAAAAATAATTCAGATGGCAGATAAAGTGTGTTTTTTCAATCCAGAGGTTATAAATTTAATAATAAAATCAAACAACAAAAAAATTCAACAAAACGATATAGACATTTTAAAAGAAAAAACAACTAAAGCAATAACTGCATTAGAAAATTACAAAATAGATTAGGAGGAACAAAAACGTAATCGCAAGGGACTTTTGCGCAGCAAAATGTCGCTTACTTTTTACGAGATTTTTTGTAAAAATCTCATGGTCAACTTAAAAGAATTTTCAAAAAGAGAAAACAAATTAACAGGAGGACATAGATTGTGCGCTGGATGTCCTGCACCGACAATTGCAAGATTGGCAATGATGTGCTCTGATAAAGAAGTTGTTGTATCAAATGCAACAGGATGCTTAGAAGTTTCTACAACAATATATCCTTATTCTGCATGGAAAGTTCCCTGGATACACACTGCTTTTGAAAACACTGCGGCAAATATTTCAGGAGTAGAAGCTGCATGGAAAGCACAGAAAAAACAAGGAAAAATAACAAAAGAATTCAGATTTATGGCAATAGGTGGAGACGGTGGAACATACGACATCGGACTTCAATCTCTTTCAGGTGCAATAGAAAGAGGACATAAATTTGTCTATATCTGCTATGATAACGAAGCATATATGAATACAGGAATACAGAGAAGCTCTGCAACACCATTGTATGCATACACTACAACAGATCCTGTAGGTGATGCAAGAAAAGGAAAACAAGAAACAAGAAAGAATTTCACAGAGATTATGGTAGCACACCACATAAACTATGTTGCGCAAACATCTTTATCAAACTTAAATGATTTTATAATGAAAATGGAAAAAGCATTCAAATATACAGACCAATCAGCAACATTCGTGAATGTTTTAAGTCCCTGTGTCCCTGGATGGGGAATTGCAGACAATGAAATGATATTATATTCTAAACTGGCTGTTGACACATGCTTCTGGCCTTTGTATGAAGTGGAAAATGGCGTCTATAAATTAAATTACAATCCAGAAGAATCTGGAACAAAAAAACCAATTGCAGAATTCTTAAAAGGACAAGGAAGATTCAAACATCTTTTCAAACCAGGCAACGAAGTTCTTCTTCAAAAAATACAGGAAGATGTTGATAGAATATGGACTGAGTTGAAGAAGAAGTGCGGCGTGAACTAAATTTATTTTTATTCTTAAAAGCCAATCCGCAAATTACTGTAGTATATTCTGGTGATTTTTTATTCTTATACCATAATAATTCAAGGTTGAATAATTTCTTGGCAAGTTTGTTGCAGTCAACTCCAAGAGCTTCAAAGCTGTATCTTCTTTTGTCAGGATGTTTGCATGGTTTTTTTAATTTTAACTGGCATGGCTTGCATAATCTGCATGCACCTGTGCTTATCATAATAGAACTAGGAAATTTATCCTCTAATTTCCTGAATATTTTGTCAATTTTTGGTTTTAAAACAGCATTTGCAATTCTCATTTTGTGATATTCATTATAGCTAAATTTATTAAGCTGGTTTAGATCAATTTTCATCATCACAACAAATAATTTATCCTGCTTTTTTAAATAATTAAAAAATTCAGGAGAGCATGGAGGACAGGAATATTTTTTAGAATAATTAGGGCATCCTTCTTTGCACATTTTTTCAAATAATTTTTTATCAACATCAATTTTGTTTTTATCAATAAAATCATAAAAAACATCTGTCTTTAGAATGTGTTTTGGAGTTTTAATGTTGATTGTTGTTTGCATAGATTAAACAGGAAATCTGTTTATATATATTTTATTGTTTTAGAATTAAATATTCAACAATCTCTTTGTTTCTTCTGCAATCTCAAGTTCTTCATTTGTCGGCAAGACAAAGACATCTATTTTAGAATCTTTTCTTGTGATTATGAAATCATTTTTCTGATTTTTCTTGTCGTCTAATCTTAATCCTAAAAATTTAAAATTATCAAGAACTTTTTTTCGTATGTAAAACGCATTCTCTCCAATACCTGCTGTAAATGCAATTGCATTAATGCTGTTTAATTCTGCAATATAGGCGCCGATGAAATGTGTTATTCTGTCTGCAAACATATCCATTGCCAGTTTACATTTTTTGTCTTTTTGATTTTTTCTCAAATCTCTCATGTCGCTGTGACTTGAAATTCCCAATAACCCTGATTTTTTATTTAGGATTTTGCTCACTTCATCGAAATTTATATTGAGTATTTTTTCAAGATGCAAAATAACTCCAGGATCAATACTTCCAGATCTTGTTCCCATAATTACACCATCTGTCGGGGTAAAGCCCATAGTTGTGTTTATGGATTTTCCATTTTTGACTGCCGTTATTGATGAGCCGTTTCCAAGATGACATACAATTAAATTTATTTTTTTCTTTTTTTGTATTCTGTAATATTCGTTGATTAATTTTGAGATATATTTATGGCTTGTTCCATGAAATCCATATTTTCTTATTTTATATTTTTCATAATATTCATATGGTAAACCATAAAGATATTTTTCTTTTGGTATTGTTGAATGGAAGGCAGTATCAAATATTGCAACCTGGGGGCAGTTCATTATTTTTTGGCAGGCAATTATGCATGCAATATTTGGTGGGTTGTGCAATGGTGCTAAAGAAGACAATTCAGATAGTTTTTCTATGACTTTGGAATCTATGATTGTTGGTTTTGTATAGAGCTCTCCCCCATGGACAACCCTGTGGCCTATTGCTTTTATTTCAGATATATCTCCAATTATGTTATTTTCATAGATGCTGTCAATTGCTAATTTAATCGCCTCTTCATGATTTTTTGCAAATATATTTTTCTCAATAGTTGTACTATTTAATTTTATTTTTACATTACATCTTTCAAGACCTATTGCATCAACCAGTCCTTTTATTAAGACATTTTTAGTTGTCATTTCAAACAATTGGTATTTTAAAGATGAGCTTCCAGCATTTATGACGAGAATTTTGATTTCTTTAAGGTATTTTTTTATTGCAGTTATTATTTTAGCTCTTTCTCCATACTTGTAATCAGAAATTAATTCAGCTAATTTAGGTGTTTTGAAAACATATCTTATCCAGTTTGCAAAATCGTTTTTTTGGTCGTTTACGTGATATTCAAACAGATCTTTTTTTATGTTTTTTAGAATTACAGTCAGCTCTTCCAGACTCTTTATTTTTCTCCCGTCATTTAGAACAAAATAATGTTCCTGATTAATATTCAAGACTCATTCACCCCTTTAAAACACATAGTTGTGTTTATTTTTAAATATATTTGTTTATTATTAAGTTACAAACCCTGTATGACTGTAATTGCACATAAATCAACAACATCCTGAACAGAACATCCTCTTGACAAATCATTTAATGGCTTGTTAAGTCCCTGCATTATTGGACCTATTGCTTTGTATTTTCCAAGTCGTTCAACTAATTTATATCCTGTATTTCCTGAATTCAAGTCAGGAAAAATCAAGATGTTTGCATTTCCTTCTAAAACAGAATCAGGGCATTTTCTTTTCATGACTTCTGGAACAATTGCTGCATCTATTTGGATTTCTCCATCAACAATGAGCTCTCTGTCTTTTTGCTTTACAAGTTCTGTTGCAGTTCGTACTTTATCTATTAATTCATGTTTTGCAGATGCTCTTGTTGAAAATGAAAGCATGGCAACTTTTGGTTTGATGCCTAATTCTATTGCTGTCTGTGATGTTGTGTATGCTATTTCTGCAAGCTGTTCTGCTGTTGGAACAATATTAAGAACACAGTCTGCAAAAAACAAAACATTTTTCTCTGCTTTGTCTGTCATTATGAAAACACCAGAAGCTCTGCTTATTCCTTCTTTTGTTTTTATTATTTCGAATGCAGGATAATATGGTTTTGTCTTGCTGTTGATTCCAGAAATAACTCCTTCTGCCTCGTCTTTTTTCAAAAGCATTGCTGCATAATAATTAGGCTGCGATATTTTTGCTTTTGCTTCATCTAAAGTTAACTCTTTTCCGTCAAGTTTTCTCATATTCATGTATTCATTTGAAAATGTTTCAAATTTTTCTTTATTTTTTTCAGAAAGATGATCAAGAATGTGTTCGTCTTTTATGTTTTTTATCTTTAATGCTTCAATTCTTGCTTTTATGTGTTTTTCTTCTCCTATTATCAAAGGAACTGCAATCTTTTTTTTAATTATTTCAGAGCAAGCTTTTAATATTGTATCCTCTGTTTCAGGAAAAACAATTGTTTTTTTTGAAGTTTTCCCTATTTTGATTGCTCTTTCTGTTATGTTCGATATAAATCCTTTTTTTCTGAATAAAAACATTTTAACTCACCTTTTTATTTGATAATTATTTCATATGTTGTTTTTAAATTATATAATTTATTTTATTTCTTTTTCTTCGATGTTTTTTTAGTTTTAATTATGCTTCCTTTTTTCTTATCTTCTATCTTTTTGTAAGCTATCCACATTATAATTAATAGTTCGACTAAGATTACAAGTGCTCTTACAAGCTTGCTCATGTCTGAGAAATATCTTATTGTTGCATAGAACATCGTTATTACTCCTGCAAACATAAGTCCTGCGCCAAGATAATCAACAGTTAAATAAATTCCTAAGATTATTATGAGTAAACCAATTGGTGCTAATATAAAAAATACATTTCTGTTGTACACTTCTCGATCTTGTTCATATCCTAAAGAGCACATGTCGCATTTGTCAAATACTTGACAGTTATTTTCATCATATTTGAATTGAGGTTGTCCTCTCTGATTTATGCATGTTTGGGATTCTTGAGTTGCATATGTTTCAGGACAAGGGATAGTTGAAGTTGGTTCTTTATACATCATTGGATAAGTTTCATCGCAGTAATTTTCATATTTTGGTTCTGCATAAATTGCATCAATAAATAATCCTATAACTAAAGGTAAAAGAATTGCGATTGCCAAGACTATTGCTAGTTTTTTTGCTTCCATAATATCACCAATAAGACTCAAGGCATATTTCTTTATTAATTTATCTCTTTCACATTTCCATTTTCAGTCCATTTGACTTTTAAGAAATGTGTACTGCATGAGAAACAAGGATCATAAGCCCTAATTAGCTTTTCTATTTCAAGAACAATTTCTTCAGGTGTTTTATTCTGCTGCAATAAAATATTCAAATAATCTTTGATGTCGTTTTCCATATTTCTTAGATTTTGAACAGTTGGAGTAATAATATTACACTTCAAAACTTTTCCATTTTCATCAAGTTCATATTCATGGAACAATATTCCTCTTGGTGCTTCAACAGCAGATATTCCTGAATATTTTTTCCCTTCTTCTGTTTTATTTAATTCTGCTTTAATTGGTTCTTCATGTTTGAATTCAGAATCAAGAATTTGTATTGCTCTTTCTGTCCAATGCAATAATTCAAGTGCCTGACAGATGTTATTGTGGAAAGGATTGAAGTCAGGGAAAGTTAATTTATGTTTTTTAATTTGCTTTAATGTTTCGTTGCTTAATAATTTATAATTATTATTCACTCTAGACAATGCTCCAGTCATATAGGATTTTCCTTCTCTGACTGCAAATTTCGCTGTTGAATAATCTTCTATGTATTCTTTGAAATAACTTTTGTAATATTTTGCATCTATATTTAATTCATTTGTTGATACAATTGTGCCTTCAATGAGAGGAAATGAATCAAGCTGTTTTAATGAAATATGTTCGCATTTTCTTTCATATTTTGGATAGGGCAATTTTGTGAAAAGTTCGATTGTTTCAAAACAGTCTTTTATTGCATCTTTGCATCGTTGTTTCAAGTTAGTTTTAATTAATTCATCAGGATAGTGAGTTATTCCTCCAATGATTGTTGTTGTGGGGTGCATCTCTCTTGCACCGATGTTTGAAACAAGATCATTTCCTAATTTTATTAATCGCAAAGCTCTCTCAACTTCTTTTTTATGGTCTTTAGTCATTGCAATTGCAGATTCATAATTCAAATAATCCGGAAGAGCAAGGAAATAAAGATGAGTTGCGTGACTTCTTATTCTTTCTCCTATTGTCAATATTTCCCGCAATATTTTTGTCTGTTGCGTAACTTTGATATTCAGTGCATTTTCAATTGCTCTTATACTTGCAATTGTGTGAGCGCACGAACAGATACCGCAGATTCTTGAGGTTATTTCAGGAACTTCATTGTAATATCTCCCGACGACAAGTCCTTCAAAGAATCTTGCTCCTTCAACAGATTTCAGATTGCATTTGATGACTTTTCCGTTGTCTATTTCAACTTCCAATGATCCATGCCCTTCAACTTTTGTTATATGATTTAAGGTTATTGATTTCATGATTTTTACCTTTGTTTTTTTAAAATGTTATTTCTTTTATAATTTTTTTGAATATTTTTTCATGTCCTTTTGAATTAGGATGAACTCCATCATGGAAATCTTTTTTATCAAGTATGTCAAACATATAAATATATAGTATTTTATTTTTTTCACAAATTTTTTTTAATTTTAAATCATACAATTTTATTGTTTTATTGTCCCAAAAAATATCTTCATCCCAGCACACAGGATTTGTTATTTTTTCATCAACAGACATATATCCTAAGAAAATTATTTTTTTTGAATGTTTTTTTGCTAATATTATTAATTTTTTTATGTTGTTTTCAAAATCATCGATTTTAACCCAATATTTTTTATTTGCATCTTTAATAGTATCATTAATACCAACACTAAATATTATTGTTTCTGGTTTTCTTGCTTGGCACTCTATTTCAAATCTTTTCAAAATATTTTTTGTTGTATCTCCAGATACGCCTAAATTATATAATTCATAATATTTTTTTTGTTCAAATAGGTGAGTTTTTAATCTTTCCACCCAGCCACCTTTATCAAAATCATACGCTCCCCAAGTTATGCTATTTCCAAAAATACATATGTTTGTCATTTTATTTCTTTTTCTTTGAAAATCTTAATCTAATTGCTTCGAAAATATTAAGTTGTTTTCCTTTAGTTGGTTTTTTCTTTGATTTTTCTTTTTTATGAGTTGATGTTTTTGATTTGGATGCTATTTTTGGTTTTTTCACAGTTGTTTTTTTAACTTTTTTCTTTGAATCTGTTTTTATTTCTTGTTTTTCTTTTTTTAAGTGTAATTTTGCTTCATTTTTTCTTTTTTCAAATATTCTTTTCCAGAATGAATTTTTATTTTCTTCTGGTGCAGGAAGTTCTTCTTTTTTCTCTTCAATTTTTGGTTTTTCTTCTATTGTTGTTTTTTCTTGCATAGGGTTTGGATTTTGAATCTTAAAATATTCTTCATATTGCAGTACAGCATATTTGTGTAGATTATTTTGGATGTCCTCTTCTGAAAATCCCGAATATTTCATTTTTATATTGAATGCATTTAAATTTGAATCTTCAATGAAACCTCTGCATCCTGTGCATCCGATTCCATAAGATGGGCACATTACTGAGCAGTTTCCGTCTGTGACAGGACCCAGGCATTTGCCTCCTTTTTCTAAAATGCACTCATTTTCTCTTAAATTACAATAATAGCATAATGGCTGGTTGAATTGCTATATTTTTTTTCCTAACAAGAAATCTTTGACAAAATTTTCAAATTCTTTTGTGTCCAT
>CAZSEK010000037.1:0-9986 GCA_964605945.1 uncultured Methanosarcinales archaeon | reverse complement strand
AATGAATTCCATGAATAACAAAACCCAAGATATCTTGGCAGGTCGTTCAGGAGCAGGTAAAAGAATCAAAGAGGCTCTTAAAAATTTAATTGCTGCAGGATATACTAAAGAAGGTGGACCTAAACTTGCTATCGAAACCATAGTGTGTAAACAGAATTATCTTGAAATTGAAAAAATATATCACTTTTGTCGTAAAAATAATATCTTACCATACATAGAAATAATAACCGAACAAGGTAATGCTAATAGTAATGCAAATGCTCTTGGCGTATCTATTAAAAAAAATTTTGAGCTATTTAAACGATTGCTTGAATATGATGAAAAAAATTATGGGATTACATGGCCATTAACTCCGCCAATAGCTGGGCAAACCTGCAAACGAATGTTATATTCTGCTTATATAACTAGTACTGGAAATGTTCAACCATGCCCGGGTGTTGAGATTGTAACTCCTGAATCTAACATCAGAGTAAATAGTATTGCTTGGATAATAGAAAATACGGAAGTATTCCAAAAAGTCAGACACATTTATGAAAATTTGAAAGGTCATTGTAAAACCTGTAGTCACGATGATTGTTATGGGTGTCGAGGAACAGCAATGTTTCAAAATGGTCATTATTTAGCTTCAGACCCTACATGTTGGTATTTTGATAAAGATTGTCAAAAGGCGATTCAAAAATCAAAAACAATAAAATTCAAACAAGTAAAATAAAATAATACTATGAAAACAAATAATCAACTTAAAAATAGAATACCTCATCTTCGTTTTGTAATCATTTCAGATTGTAACTTTCACTGCAGTTACTGTCGTTCTGGGGGAGAAGGCATATTAACTAGTGACGTTATGAGTTATGACGATATGATTACTATGGCAAGTGCTGCAAGCAAAGCGGGTTTTAAACATATAAAAATAACTGGTGGAGAGCCACTTTTATATCAAAAAAAGAAAGGTGATTTATTTAAGTTTATTAAGTATCTTGCTGACAATAAATTGTTTGAAGATATCCAGATGGCTACCAATGGTTTTTATGTTGAACAATATGCAAAAGAAATTACCGAATCCGGTCTTTCATCTCTAACAATTAGTCTCGATGCCTCAAACTCTAAAGTATTTAAAGATATCACTGGTGTTGATTGTTTTAATAAAGTAATAGCCGGTCTCGATAGTATGCACAAACTTGGTTTTCCGGTGACCATTAATACAGTTATTTTTAAAAAAAATGAAGCTGAAATTCCCGGATTGATTAAAATTGCAAAAAAGTTTGGCACTAGATTAAAGATTTTAGATTACATGGATATTTGTGAAGAAAAAAAATTTTGGAAAGAAAATTATATTCCTTTAGACAATATTGAAAAATATCTTGAAACGCAGTGTGAATCGGATACTATGATTTATCCTCCGGGTGGCCTTGGAACCCCTATGCGTCTTTTTAATTTGCCGGGCTCTGTATCAGTATTTATCAAAGACGCTCGTGTTGGCACAAATTATGATGAATCTTGCAAAAGTTGTAAAAACTATCCTTGTCAAGATGCGTTAATTTCACTAAGAATTACTCCGAACGCATCATTAAAACCTTGTTTGATGCGAGACGATAATGCAGTTAGTGTAACTAAATATCTTAAAGACAATAATGTTGATGCGATTGAAAAAGAAATAAAAAAAATGTTTAATCTGTTAGTATCTGCAAAATATTATCAACATGCGTGGAAACCGCCCAAAAATTAAAATATTTGTTACTATTGAATATTCATAATAAATCGATTGTAAGTATAAACAAATTCAAATAATAGAATGAAACGTGTAATATTATTTTATCCTAAAACTGATCATCATGCTAATTACAAATTTCATTGGATTCCTTATTCTATTCTTAGCATTGCCGCACCATTAAAAGAATTGGGCTATGATGTTATTATGATTGATCAAAATGCGCATCCTGATTATAAGATTTCTAATCTCGATCTTTCAGAGGTTTGCGCAGTGGGAATATCTTCTATGATTGGTCATCAAATCTCTCATGCAATCGAATTTTGTAAAAAAATCAGGGCTTTGTCTAAAATTCAACAAAAACAAAATAACTCATTAAATATGAAAATTCCCATTGTATGGGGGGGTGCACTTCCCACATTACTTCCGAAATTAGTTTTAGAATCAGGATATGCTGATTATATCATTCGCGGTCCCGGAGACGAATTATTTCCTAAATTAATTGATGCTATTGTAAATCAAAAGAAAATCCCTTCTGAAGTAGGTTATAACATATCAATTAATTCCAAAAAATCAAACAAAAATATCGAAATCAATCCGGGAGAAATCACGACTTTAAAAAATAGAAACTCTTTACCATCATATCCCTTTGAATTATTAAATCTTGAAGAATATGTTCGTAATGATCCACAAATATCCTCTAGAGTAATTAATTATGTATCAAGTATTGGTTGTCCCTTTCAATGTGGTTTTTGCAGTGATGTTGCTATGTTTAAAAGCAAATGGCAGTATTACGATGCGAATAGAATATTGCACGACATCAAAAGAATTAGAAAAAGCATTTTAATAAATGGAGTTAAATTCTATGATTCAAATTTTTTTGCAAATCCGTCACGTGCAATGGCTTTTGCTCAAAGATTAATCGATGAGGACATCAAGATAAAATGGGCGGCATCTGCTCATCCTAAAAACATTCTTTCATTGAGCGACGCAGATCTATTAATTCTTAAAAATTCGGGACTTTGTAGAATCTTGATTGGAGCTGAATCGGGTGTTCAATCAGAACTGGATTTTATTAAAAAGAATATCAAACTAGAAGAAATTTCCATAATTTCAAAAAGGTTAGAAAAACACGGAATTATCGCAAGTTTCACTTTTGTAACTGGTTATCCAACAATGCCTATTAAAAACATTGACGCAACAATATCATTTGCAAAAAATCTTGCAAAAAATAGTAAAATTCATGAGTTTAAAATTCATATATATCTCCCCTTTCCAGGAACTCTGTTATTTGATTTGGCAGTTCACCACGGTTTTAATCCCCCATCAGATATCGTGGGTTGGGCGGAATTAGATTATTATTCTATAACTACGCCTTGGGTACCTGCAAAATATTCCAAAAAAATCAGAGAATTTAATAAACAGTTTTGTCCTTATGTTGAATAATTAATTAATATTTTTCATCTTCAAACTTACACGGAGAAAAATTTAATTGTTCTAGAGGGATTTTTTTTAAAAGACCATAGTTGATTGATGCTTTCCAGCTTTTCTTATTATGTGGATTCGCCATAAATATTTTATCCTTGTAAACAACAATCAATTCATTTCCTTTATAAAAATGAGCATAAAATTGTTTATCAGAAATAAATTGTTTTTGAAAATCTTTAATCACATCTTTAATTTTTTCTTTAGGAACGGATACTTTATAGAGTTGCCAAGGAATAACGACACTCGGTTTTTGTCCAATGATGTTAAAAGTTTCCAGATATTTCTTATCTTTTAGACAATAATCCACTAAAATTCCGTGATATTCATTCAATTTCTCACTCAGTTTTAGTGCGTTGCATTCGATTAATTCATTGCAACAATGACACTTAATGCATTTTTTATAATTTATTTTGATTTTTTTATTTATTATAATTATTGCTTTTTGTGGACAAATTGAAATGCATTTTTTGCACATAATGCACTTGTGTTCAATTATATAAGGATAACTCATTTCTATAAATCTATTTTTATTTTTCACAAAATGTCTTAAATTGTCATCCTCTAAAATGGTGTTAGGTTCTTCAAATTGTGGAGATACTGTTACTTTTCCAATTTGTTTAATATTAAAATCATTTGATAAATACAAACATTTATTTACATCAAGTCGGACTGTTTTAATCGCCACATAGTCTGCACAAAATCCATCTACTGAACCCAAGATAAATTGAGTATTCCGAATTTTTCCCTTGGCGGGACCGTTACCTTCCATACTAATAACCGCATCTATGATGTTATAATCAGGTTTGGCAATTGCATATAATTCAGCGATAAATGTTACGAAATCTTGTGGATTATTAAATCTAGCATGATAATCAAGTTTATATTTACCGGGGATAATACCATACATGTTTTTAATTGCACCAGAATAATATGTTAAAGTATGAGTTTTTAATTTTCCTATATTAATAACCACATCAAAATTTTCTAACTTATCAAATATAATAAATTTTCCTTTTCTTATACCTTTTGTAATAGCTTCAATTTTAATGGAGGGATATTTTTTTTGCAAATCTAGTATTCCGGATTCTTTACAAATATCTAAAAATTCTTCATCAGTATTTGATAAATTCGTTCCAGAACTATCTGCAATAGTTATTTTCGCATCAAATTTTTGTAATGCTTTAATAAGTGACTCTAAAATTGCTGGATGAGTTATGATTCCTGCCTCCGGTTTTGATTTTTTTAGAAGATTGGGTTTTAAAAGAATCTTGGAATTTAATTTAATGTCAATACATGAAAAAAGATCTACTAAAATTAATTTCATGGCCCGTTCCACTTCGATTTGCGAATAATCTCTACATTTACTAACTATAACTTTTGTTTTCATAACACCAGATAATTACTTTATATTTATAAATGCTTGCACTTTAACCCAGAAAAGTTCGGTAATTATGCGGAATATTTATAAAATATAATAGATTAATATCGTTTACAATATGTGAATGAGGATTAAAAGATGAACTTAAAACAAATACTTGAGTCACTCGATATAAATTACGAATTAATTGAACATGACCAAAATGGAAAAACTACTGCAGAAGCAATGGTTGCGCTAGGAATAACTGCGGATTATATATTAAAATCTCTTCTTTTTAAATCAAAGCAAGAAAAGTATGTTTGTGTAATTGTTTTAGGTGATATGTCGGTCGATACAAAAAAAGTAGAACAATATTTCAAAGACCAAAATATACAAGGATATACTAAACTTCGAATGGCTCGAAAAGAAGAAGTTAAAAATATTTTAGGTTATGAAATTGGTGGAGTTCCGCCTTTTGCTGGTTATAAAATCTGTCCTGTTTTATTTGATCCGGCTCTACTTAAAAAAACATTTGTAATTGGAGCGGGTGGAACTGCTTATAAAGGATTAAAATTTAACCCGAAAGACTTAAAAAAAGCAGAATTTATTGAATATTCTGTATGTCGGTATTAATTATCATAGAAACCGTCATATTTAACAATTTCAGATTAACTTTATAAAATAAAGTGTTATTCTTAGATTATGTTGTTAGTTGATGTGCATGCACATTTGGATCTTGAAGGATACGAACAATACGGCGGCATAGATGCACTTATAGATGAATGTGAACATAACGGCGTAAAAATCATAGTTGCGAATGGTGTAAATATTGACAGTAATCGCAGGATATTTGACATTGCAAAAAAACATCCTATTGTAAAAATTGCGCTTGGGATATATCCCATGCATTGTCTGGAACTTATAGAATCAAATGATATCGAAAAATTTGAAGAAGAATTAAAGTTTATAGAGCATAATATTAAAAGTAAGAGTTGTGTTGCTATTGGTGAAGTTGGACTTGACTACAAGAATTTTTCGAATTTAGAGAATAATAGAAAAAATATACAGAAAGATTGTCTAAAAAAATTTATCACTATTGCAAAAAAATATAATATTCCAATAATTGTACATTCACGCGATGCAGAACTCGAAACTGTAGAATTACTTGAGAACGAAAGCATGAAAAATAAAAAAGTAATCATGCATTGTTTCTCTGGAAGAAAACATGTAGTCGCAAGAATTAAAAATAATGGATGGTATTTCAGCATACCTTGTAATATTGAGAGAAGCTTGCATTTTCAACAAATAGTCAGAGATATTCCTGTTGAACAACTATTGACTGAGACCGATGCACCCTTATTGAGTCCCATTCCAGGAACAATAAATAGATTTGATAATGTAAAAATCACAATAAAAAAAATTGCTGAGTTAAAACATATGACTCCTGAAGAGGTTAGCAATATTATTTATGCAAATTATATTAAACTATTTTGTTAAATATGGTGTTGTGATTTTTATGAACCCCATTACAAAGAATAAATGAGAATTGTGTAACGCATTAAAAAATAAAAATCCAAATAATCTCCAATAATTTCGCCATCGTCGTTCAAGAGCCACATGGGAGCCTGCATGTGCTGTCCTTTGCAATTATAAGGATCTATCTCCTTCTCTCCCGAATTGTTGATAATTATGCATTTCATACTGTCTGTAAGACGCTGATGATTTATAAATGGAGTGGTGAGAACGTATTACTTAATGTCACCCTAGGGTCGAGAATGAGCAGAAAATCTCTCAAATCTGACCCAGTGGGTATAATGGACTGGTCGGGACTTTCAGAGATTTTTTGTAAAAATCTATTTTGAACCCGAAGCCTCCCCGATTGTGGTCTTGATTATTTGATTTTATCAAAAAAGCCAACGGGGCGTTATACCGGATTTAACTACCAGCCCATACGAGGATAGAAATAGATTTTATTTATAAAAGTTTGTTTTAAATAAAAAAGAAAATAAAAAATAAATTAAAGTTTTATCATTTTTGCGAAATGTCCTATTACAGGTATTTCTTTTTCTTCATCAGACAAAGAATAGATTATTCCGATTACCCACAAAATTAATATGCCAAGCCATAATAATGCATTTATAATCATGCCGATTACAGGTATCCACATAAAAATTAATTGAGCAATTGCTACTGCAATCCATGCAAAGAACAACACAAATCCCTGTTTTGCATAAAACATTGCGTATTTATTTTCTTTTTTTGTTGCATAGACAATTACAAATCCTGTTATTGTCAAGAATACACCTAAGAATGCAAACAATTTGCTGTCATCATCTTTTTTGCCTTTGATTTTAACCTTCATTGCTTTTTTTGCTGCCATTTTAATATCCTCCGTTCAGATTATTCTGAATTTCACACCTCAATGCTATTATTTGCTCTATGCATTTATAAATATTACGCAATAACACAATATTTATAAACCCTCAAAAATTCCTATTTTTATCAGAAATGTGGGTAATTGCTTGCCTGAATCTGATTGAAATGTCAGAAATCGTGGATTTCTGATCATACTCAAAAACCAATTATGGGCTTTGCCTGGTTTTTGATACAATAAAATAACGGAGGCTAAATAAAATGGGATTATATAAATACGTAAAGAATAGTTGGCAAAAACCTTCTGAGGAATTTAGTGAATTGCAAAGAAAAAGGCTAGTTGAATGGCGTTCTGAAAATACAACTACAAGAATTGACAAACCTACAAGAATTGACAAAGCAAGAGCAGTAGGTTATAGAGCAAAACAGGGAGTTCTTATTATAAGGCAAAGATTAGAAAGGGGCGGAAGAACCAGAGAAAAAATAAGAAAGGGAAGAAGAACAGCTCACAGATATGGAAGAAAAGTCTTATCAAAAAATTATCAGCAGATTGCAGAAGAAAGAGCAAATGCAGTATTTCCTAATTGCGAGGTTCTTAATAGCTATTGTGTAGGAAAAGACGGAATATATGCATGGTACGAAGTAATTTTGCTCGATAAAACTCAACCAGTAATACTTGCAGATAAAATTTACAAAAATATTGTATCACAGAAAGGAAGAGCGAACAGAGGTTTGACTTCTGCAGGAAGAAAAGCACGTGGTTTGAGAAACAAAGGTATTGGCGCAGAAAAAATCAGACCAAGCGTAAGAGCAAACAGCAATAGAGGCACATAATTCTTTAAATTTTTTTTTATTTCTTCTTAGAATTTTTTTCTATATCTTCAATAGTCAGTATTCTTTGCAATGGTGACTCATATGCAGGAATTAGCCAGTAAAGTATTTGCATGATTAATGTAAAAAATGCAATTATTGCAACGCATGCAGTTAATGTTTGAATATCCATAGGAATATTTTGACTATATACTATTATGATTCCTAATAATGCGATAAAATTAAGATATGCAGGAGAAGATATTGCATATGCAATTTTTTTAGGCAGAAAGTGGAAAAAATCAATAAACATAATTAATAATGCAAATGCAAATATAAATAATGCAATAATGATTTTTAGATCTCCTGAATTCACAGCTTGTTTTAATCCTTCTATTCCTGTTTCAATTATTTTAGATGGATCATATACATATCTGAATAAATCAATTGCAACAAACATAAGAACAATACCATTTCCAAAAGCAGTATTCCATCCTGCTTCTTCGTCTTTATATCTACCTAAATATATTTCTATAAGTATTAATGTTGCTAACAGAGGAAGAAGCATCCACAACATTTCTGTATGTTCAAATGGTGCGCTAAGAATTGCAATACATCTTGCAAGAAAATCATCTTTAAAATAAGTCATTGATTGACTTAATATTGATGTTGTTGCATTAAGAGTTTCATTTAACATAATTAAATGTAAGAAAACTAATATATAAACTTTTCTTTACTTTATTCTAAGAATAAGTAGTGTTTTTCTTCTCCTTCCATTTCTTTAAGGATTCTTTTGATTATTATTTTTTCAGGGTCAGGCATTAATTTAACTCTTTTCTTTAAATCTTCAAAATTTTTGAAAGGATCTCCTTTTCTTTCTTCTATAATCTGCCACATGTGTTTTTTTCCTAATCCTGGAAGCAATTCTAATGAATGCATTCTTGTGCTTAAAGGCTGTGCATTGTTGAAGAAATCAACAAACTGCTCCTGGCTTTCATGTATTATTTTTTTCAATAAAGGCTCTAATTCTGCTTTTGCTGTAGGAGTTAATCTATTTAAAGATAATTTGCCAACTATGTGGTGAATTTTGTCTCTTTCCTTGTCTCCTATGTAGACTTCTTCAGAAGGCTGTAAAAATATGTCTTTTTTAGGCACTAATTCAAGCAATGTGAACTTTTTTTTGCCTATGGCCTGTACTATTGGGGTTTTTTTAAACATGGGCCTGTTGTCAGCTGAATAGCCATTTGGCAAGAAATCTAATACGACAACATATTCTTCCTTTGTTCTATGTTCTCTATCTTGATCCATAGTTTTCACCCCGATAATCTTTAATTTAATTATGAGTATTTAAAGTTTTTGTCTTTTCCCCCAGAATTATTTTTTTTTGGGCAAATATTCGGCGACTGCTTTCAGAATCTTATCTAAATTATCGTTTGTTACAGTCAGTCCATACCCCTGAATTATATTTCTTAATTCAGTTATATTTGCAGGCATCAAATCGATTATTTTGTAAATATGAATATCTTTCAATCTAGGAATATTTAATTTTTCTATTGCTTTGAAAAGTTCTTCAGCATCTTTTTGTTTTATCAGGCTTAGAGATTCAAGCTGTTCTGAAAGTTTTTCAGCCCTGAAACTAAGTTCAGTGTCTCTTTTCTTTATACCTTTAAGTTCGTCTTTCAGCTGAGTCATGCTGATTGGTGTTTCTTCTAAAATTTTTGCTTCTGTCATTTTGATTTTTATGTTTTAATTGATTATTTTTTTAATTTTTTTTCCTTTGCTTTTGTTCTAACAACAACTGCTTTTTTTTCGCAAGTGACTTTTTTAAGATGAACAGGATGAATTATAAATGATTTTTTCTTGTTTATATCTTTTATTTCAACTTGATAGCATGTGCCTTTTTTTGCAATAACGGTTCCTATTTTTCCTAAAAATCTAGGATTGTACATTCCTTTCTGGTATGCTGGTTCGACTGTTAAAGCGACTTTATCTCCTAACTCTAATTTTTGAAGATATTTTCTTATGCTTATCTTACCTTTATCGCCTTGTTCTTTTTGGAATTTGAATCTTGTTTTTTTTCTGAATCCGCCTATTCTTGTGGTCATATTTCTTCACCTATATCTAATCATTTCATATTCAGTTATATTCAAAGGAATTTTAGAGTATTTATAAATATTGTGGTTGAAAATCAACTATGTGCTATCACGTTTTTAGTTTACATAACATTCCCTTCATAGGTGATGTGTTATG
>CAZSEK010000036.1:0-10625 GCA_964605945.1 uncultured Methanosarcinales archaeon | reverse complement strand
GATTAATGGTTATCTGTTGATTAATGGTTATCTGTTGATTAATGGTTATCTGTTGATTAATGGTTATCTGTTGATTAATGGTTATCTGTTGATTAATGGTTATCTGTTGATTAATGGTTATCTGTTGTTTTATTTTTATTATTTTCTCTGTTGTTTTTATTTTACCATCTCGACTTTCATCATGTTAATATTACCCACTATACTAAATGGAATTCCTGCTGTGACAACAACCAAATCAAATTCTTTTGTATATTTTTTCTCTTTTGCCGCAGCCAGTGCTGTTTCTATTAAATCATCTGTGTCTTTAGGATAATCTATCAGTACAGGTGTGACTCCCCAAACTAAAGTGAGTTTCCTATATTCTTTTTCATTTGTTGTTACTGCAATTATGGGTGTCGAAGGCCTGTGCCTTGAAATCTGTCTTGCTGTGTGCCCTGAAGATGTACATGTTATTATTGCTGCTGCCTCAAGATCTTTTGCTGTTTCGCATACATCCTTGCTTATAGAATCTGATATTGTCAGCTTGTATTCTTTGTTTGCTCCTCTTATTCCTATATGTATGTGATTTGTTTTGTTTTTTAAAGTCTGCTCTGTTTTTCGTGCAATCTTATCCATAATATCTATTACCCTAAGAGGATGCTTGCCTGATGCTGTCTCTCCTGAAAGCATTGTTGCATCTGTGCCGTCCAAGATTGCATTTGCAACATCTGTTACTTCCGCTCTGGTTGGTCGGGAATTTTTTGTCATTGATTCAAGCATCTGTGTTGCTGTTATGACTGGCTTGCCTGCAACATTGCATTTTTTTATTATTTTTTTCTGAAGTTCAGGAATGTTTTCAATAGGAACCTGCACCCCCAAATCTCCTCTGGCAACCATTATGCCGTCTGAAGCTTCAATTATTTCATCTATTAATGTGAGCGCCTGAAATGATTCTATTTTTGCAATTATTGCAATGTGCTCTGCATTATGTTTTTTAAGCAGTTCACGGACCTCAAGAATATCTTGGGGTGTTTTGACAAATGACTGAGCGATGAAATCAACTTTTTGTTTTATGCCGAATTCAATATCACTTATATCCTGCTCAGAAACAGCAGGAAGATCAACTATTGCACCAGGTATGTTGAGGTTTTTCCTTGTGCTGACTTCCCCCCCAATTGAAACTCTGCAAATAATGTTGCTGTCATCCATCACGTCCTCGACTTTAAGTTCGATTGCACCATCTGCCACATATATCAATGCGCCTTTTTGGACTATTTTAGGCATATCACTATAAGATACGGATATTATCTTGTCAGTGCACCATTCAATATTACTTGTTGTTAATGTAATCAGTTCGTCATCTTTCAGTATGACTGGCTCTTTGAATTTTCCTATTCTTATTTCAGGACCTTTTGTATCCAACATTATTCCTAAAGGGATTTCAAGGCATTCATTTATAGAGTTTACGTGTTCTATTACTTGTTTGTGCTCTTCATGTGTTCCGTGTGAAAAATTTAATCTCACAATATCCATTCCTTTTTGCTGCATTTTTTCCATCATCTCACAGCTGTTTGAACTTGGACCGATTGTGCAGACAATTTTCGTTTTCCTTTCCTTAAAATGGTTTTCCATACTTAAACTTAATGCGTGTTATTTATATAATTATTGTTTTATGCCCATTAATATATTCTGTAGGATTATTCTGTGGGATTATTCCTATTAATCTCTGTTTTATTTATTCGTTCTTTTATTTTGTTGTTTTTCTTGTATTTCTACTTTTTCTTTCATTTATCTGATTTTTTCGTTAATCAATTAGTTTTGTGCTTATATGTGCATAATTTACTCACAATTCAACACAAATAGAAACATTTAAATATAAGTACGCATAAAGATACTAAATAACAAACCAATATACAAAAAAGGTTTTTGTATGTATTGGTGATATATATGAAAATTTAGGTGCACAATTAAACGAGTTTGTGTAAAGAAAGACACATTTAATGTCGATAAAGGAGGAAAAATGAAAACCTACGAAAAAATATTTGGAAGTCTTCTAGGTGTATTTGTTGCAATAGCGTTAGTGATGGTTGGTTTTTCCACAATGCCAAGCGCAAATGCAGCAGACAGCTCTGAAGTAAACACATCTTCTTCAGCAACTGTTTCATATTATGTTGCAATTGGTATGTCAACAGATATGACAGTAGGAATAAATTTCGGGTCATTAGAACCTATGACAAGCAATAACAACGCATCAAATAACACTGCAAATGGTGGAAATACCACATATTACATATCTATTTCATCAGATAGTAACACAAATGTAAACATAAGTATCAAAGATGATGCACCTCTAACAAATGGAGCATATACAATACCAAATGCAAATTATACTTGGGACTCAGCAGTAAATAATGCTTCAGCACCAGCATTGGCAGGAACAGCATTAACAACAAATTATGTTTTGACAAATTCAAGTGTTGTACCAGGAGATAGTGTTTACTATAGATTTTGGCTAGATATTCCAACATCACAGCAACCAGGAACATATACAAACACAATATATTTCCAGGGAGTAAGAGAATAAGAAGCTAACCCCTAATAAGAGCCAAAAACAAGCTGAGTAATAATAAACTTTATAAATAAGTTTATTTATTTTATTTTTATATTATTTTTTTATTTTAGTTTTATCAAATAGTTTAAAACGTCAAGTACATTCGGGGTGAAAATGACACATATTAAAAAATATAAATCAATAGCTTTAATTTTTATTTCATTCATAACCCTATTCTTCTTACTAACTTTAATTAATTCTTCTTTTGCCAGCGCTTCCTCAGTTGGAATGGGCATAAAATGGTATACAGAATCTGAAATTGTTGACGAAAACATAAAGCATTGTGTTGTATATGGTTTGTATAACCCGTATCCATTCGATACAGATGTCGAGGGATATCTGGAAGCATCAGGTCAGCTGGAAGTGCTGTATATTGAAACAACTTCTACTTTGGTCCCTAAATTTACCAATTCAACAAATGCAATACCTATTGAAATTTGCTTTAATGTCCCAAAAGTTTACAATGAAAGCTGTATTTTGGGTTTCTGCGAAAGAATATGCCCTGTTAAGGATCCTGAGACTCCCTATAAAAATGAAACAAGATTCAAAGGAAGCATAATAGGCAAATACTCATTCTTTTTAGGTGAACAAAGTGCTGCAACAGGCTCAAAGACAGGAACTGCTGTTGCTGTACCCTTAGAATTAATAGTAAAATGCAGTGCCAAACAAAGGAATAATAAGGCAATGTATACAACATTCATACTAATACTTATTGTGATTGCTCTAATAATCTGGCAGCTAACAAAATTCTTACATAAGCGAAAACACAGACACATGTAATATTAACAAAAAAAACACAAATAAGCCAGTAAGCACGCAAAACAAAATCGTGGTGTTATTTTTGTATTTTTTAATTATGATAAAAATGAAACAGGTAAGAATGCGCCGATCAGTGTATATGTTGTTTTTTTTAGTATTTCTAGGCATTTTTACTATTATTTTGTCTGATTGTGTGTTTTCTCATAGTACTACCAGCACAATATCAAGAGTGAGTATAACTGGAGAAGAAGTCTCATCTGGCGGTGGAGGTTCTGCAGGCGGGTATTATAATTACTATATAATCAATCAGACAAAATACCTTATGATGTGCTTTGATAAACTTAAAGAGGAATATGCAATTTTTGAAATAAACGACAAAGAATTAGGTCTTGAAAAAGTGCAGTTTTTTTATAGTGCCTCAAGCAGGGATATTTGCATACTCATAAATGAATTAAAAATAGAAAAAACAAATATAGATATATCAAAAAATGATGCATATAAAGTATTTAAGATAGAATTAATAAATGCAAATCAATCAGACATATTAAATATCACACTGGAAACATCTATTGAGAACAATTGGCTTATCTATAGGAATTTTTCATCAATATATTTAGGCCGCACAGAAAATATAACTTCAAGATATTATGATAAACTCAAGATGATATACTTGTCCCATGATGATGAGTATACTTATTTTGAAACTGGTGTTTCTGATTTTTCTATTTTTATTATTACAGCCAAACTTAAGCCGGAATACGAGATATATTGTCCAAAAGAAGGATGTAATTTCAGCGAAAACATCTCATTTATGGCCCGAAATAAATCAATAGAATGGCCTGATCAGGATGTGCAGCTAAACAAGACAGAACAACAGGAAGGGTTTTTCCAAACAGGTTCATACTGCACAATAAAGAAAAACCTCTGCCTTCCATGGGATTATGAAAATAAGAAATTCACAATTATTTTCACAATAGACAGCATACTTTCTTCAGCAATATTGGCGGTTCTTTTAATTTTAATAGTTGTTTTAATAAAAAAAGGCCATAAATATGGTAAAAATTATATGCATCATATCAAGCACAAGAAAAAAACTAAAAAAGGAACAAAACTAAAAAAATAAACTACTTATGTTGTCCACTCTCTTATAAGAGTATTTTATGTGTCACTTTTATTGTACCTAAATATGATTAAAAACACAACAACCAAGACGGCAATAATTAATTTTTAGTAAACTTTATATATTCTCCTAGTTGATTTCAAATATGAAAAAAGTAATTCTTGTCATAAGAGACGGCTGGGGATATAGAGAAGAAAAATCAAATAACGCTATCTATGAAGCAAATCCTGAGAATACAATTAAATTAATGCAAAACTATCCGAATACTTTGCTTAATGCATCAGGAGAAGCAGTAGGATTGCCTGCAGGTTTTCAAGGGAATTCTGAAGTTGGGCATATGACAATAGGCTCAGGAAGAATAATCTTTCAATCAATGGAAAGAATAAATAAATCAATACATGATGGAGATTTTTTCAAAATTAAAGAATTTTTAGATGCAATAGAAAATTGTAAAAAATACAATACAAAACTTCATTTGATTGGATTGTTGCAGGTCGAGGGAGTTCATGCGCATATAGATCATTTATTTGCATTGCTTAATTTATGCAAACAACAAAATTTCAAAGAGGTTTATGTTCACGTTATTACAGACGGCAGAGATTCTCCCATTACAGACAGCATAAAACATGTCGAAGCATTAAATCAAAAGTTCAAAGAATTAGGATTTGGAAAAATTGCAACAGTTTCAGGAAGATATTATTCTATGGATAGAGATAAACGATGGGATAGAACGCAAAAAGCGTATAATTGTCTTGTCAATGGAACTTCAGATGAAATATTTGAAGATGCATTAGAACAAATAAAGAAAAATCATGCAAATAATGAAACAGACGAGTTTATGCTTCCTAGAAAATCAAAAGAATTTTCTGGAATAAAAGAAAATGATTCAATAATATTTTATAATTTCAGAACAGACAGAACAAGACAATTAACTCAAGCTATTGTCGAATTAAATTTCGAAGGATGGGAAAGAAAACCATTATCTGTTTTCTATGTTGCTATGACTCAATATTATATTCCTATGAATGCTCAAGTCGCTTTCAAAGATGTTGCTTTTTCAAATATTTTGGGAGAAGTTGTGAGCAATAATAAATTAAAACAGCTAAGAATAAGCGAGACAGAAAAATACGCTCATGTAACTTTCTTCTTTAATTGTCAGGTTGAAAAACCATTTGAAGGAGAGGACAGGATTTTAATCAATTCTCCAAAAGTCGCTACCTATGATTTAAAGCCGGAAATGAGTGTTTATGAAATCAAAGATAATTTGATTGAGCAAATAAATACAAAAAAATATGATTTGATTGTGACTAATCTTGTTAACGGAGACATGGTAGGACATACAGGAATTATTGAAGCAATTAAAACTGCAGTTAAAGCAGTTGATGAATGTGTGGGCAAAATAATTGAAGCAGGACTTGAAAATGATTATGTTGTGCTTGTTTTTGCAGATCATGGAAATGCCGAAGACCAAACAGAACAATGGAGAACTAGCCACACATTAAATAAAATTCCGTGTGTTTTAGTTTCAAAAGATGAACAATTGAAAAAAATTAAATTAAAATCAGATAAAGGACTTCGCGATATTGCTCCAACTGTTTTAGAATTATTAGGATTGCAGAAACCTCCTGAAATGACGGGAGAGAGTATTATTGAAAGATAAGAGTTTAGTTTTATTTCAAATCTGTAAATTCTTTCTCACTTCGTTCCAAATAATTTTCACAAATCCGTAAATTCTTCGCTTTTTTCTAAGAAAGACATATAAAGAATATTAAATTATAGAGGATAATATAATTCGAAACATTTATATATGTGATATCACTTATTTATGTGAGGTGATAACATGACTAACATAACTTTATCGATACCGGATGATGTCCATCAGGACATGAAGCAATTTTCAGAGGTAAGATGGTCTGAAGTTGCAAGAAAAGCAATAGTTGAAAGAATAGAAGTTCTTAAACTTGCAGAGAGCTTGGCTAAAAAAAGCAAATTAACTGAACAAGATATTTTAGAGTTCAGCAAAAAGATAAAATCTTCTGCATCTAAGAGGTTTATCGAATGAGAATAGTGATTGATTCGAATATTTTGTTTTCTGCATTAATTAAGAATTCGAAAACTCGAAAATTAATCCTTGAATACGAAGGATTTTTCTTATTTCCTGAGCATATTTTTATAGAGTTGCAGAAACATAAACAAGAATTAATTGAAAAATCAAAAATGAATGAACCAGATTTTGATAAATTATTATTCTTAATTTTAAGAAGAGTGATTATTGTTCCTAGTAAAAGATTAGATTTGTTTAAAGAAGAAGCAATACAAATTATGAAGAACATAGATATAGATGATGCTATTTTTATTGCTTGTGCGTTGACTTATGACAATTCAGTCATATGGTCAGATGACAAAGCATTGAAAAAACAAAATAAGGTAAAAATTTTGAATACTCATGAAGTTGTTAAGATTTTAGAATAATACATATGTGATATCTATGAATTTAATTTTACTTCTCCATTCTTTATCCCCTAAAAACATCATTAAAAACTATTGATTAAATCACCATAATCTTTTCTCACTTCACTTCGTTTCGTTCCAAAATATTTCGTTTTTTCAAACGAAATATTTATATATAAGTTCTTTTATTAAATATCCATTAAGTCGATATATTGTGTGTTGAACTTGCGTACAACACAACATCTTGTATCTAATTTTTCATACAAAGTATGATGTTAGACCGAGAAATAACGATAAAAACTTCAAAACCAACGCAACCTTTCGCTCATTGGATGTTTATTTGGAAACGCAAATTCCTAATGGAACTTCCTTTGCGTGTTTATGTGTTATTTGAATATCGCTCACTTATGGTGGCGTAGGTTTTGTTGATTATTTTGTAAAAATTTAGGGGGATTGCGTTAAAATGAAATGTCCGTTTTGTGGTTCTGATGAATTAAAGGTTGTTGATAAGCGAGAGTCAAATGAAGACAGCAACAGAAGAAGAAGAGAGTGCTTAAAATGCAGTAAACGTTTCACAACGTATGAAAGAGTTGAGATGGTTGAAATTTATGTTGTCAAGAAAGATGGCAGAAGAGAATTATTTAACCGAGATAAAATTCTAAAAGGAATCCTAAAAGCCTGCGAAAAAAGACCAATAAGTAACGAAAGAATCGAGGCAACTGTTGATGATATAGAATCAGAAATATTAAATCAGGAAAAAACAGAGATAAAAAGTCACCTTGTTGGTGATATGATTATGAAGCATCTGAAAAAACTTGATGAAATAGCATACATAAGATTTGCTTCTGTCTACAGACAATTTAAGGACCTCGATGAATTTGAAAAAGAGCTTAAAGGACTTAAGATTGTTTCGCATGAAACAAAACACGAAGACACAACTGATTTTAATTTGATGGTTTCAACACCATTGAAAGGAACAATAACTGAATGGAGCAAAGACAGAATTGCAGAAGCACTCATAAAAGAGATAAATCTTTCAAAAGAACAGGCAGATGATATTGCTTCAACTGTTGAAAAAAAAGTTTTCAGGTCAGGAGTAAAAACAATCTCTGTTTCTTTGCTTAGAGAACTTGTAAATAATGAATTGTTTGAAAGAGGATTTACAAAAAAACTTGAAAAACAGGAAATCCTTGGAATAAGTGTCTATAATTTAAATCAAGTAATATTCTCTAAAAATCTTGAAAACAGCAATGTTGTAAACAATAATCCAGAAGCAGTCAATCTTGCTATTGCAGAAGGAGTTCTGAAACAGTATGCTTTGAAAGAAGTATTTTCAAAAGATGTTGCTGATGCACATCTTAGGGGAGCTGTTCATTTGCATGATTTAGGATATATAATTAGAGTTTATTGTTCCGCACATTCAATTGAATACATAAAAAAATTTGGTTTATCATTGACTAATTTAAGCAACTCTTCCTCTCCACCAAAACATGCACAAACACTAACAGGTCATCTTAATACATTTCTGGCTTCAATGCAGGCATATTATGCAGGAGCATTAGGACTTGCTTATCTGAATATATTTTATGCTCCTTTGCTTGTAGGAAAAACATTTAATGAACTGAAACAGGAAGCGCAGTATTTAATATATTCTTGTGCTCAAAATGCATTTTCAAGAGGAGGACAGACATTGTTCATTGATTTCAATATCCATACAGGAATACCTGCTCATCTGAAAGTTGTTCCTGCAATTGGTCCTGGTGGAAATTATATGTTAAAAAAATCAGATGGCACAATAGAATATATGAAAGAAGTTCCAAGAGATGCTAAAGGCAACCTAAAACAACCAAATGCAAAAGAGGGAAAAATTTTAACTTATGAAGATTTCAAAAAAGAATCTCAAGAATTCAGCAGGGCTTTAATGGATGTGTGGCATAAAGGGGACAAAGAAGGAAAAGTCTTTTCATTCCCTAAAATGGATTTCCATGTTGACCAAGATACATTTGATGATCCATCCCAGTATGAGCTTTTGAAATACGCATGCCAGATAGCTTCTGATAATGGAAGCCCATATTTTGTATTTGATAGAGATGCATGTACATTAAGTGCTTGCTGCAGATTAAGAACACAAATAAAAGACAAATATTTGCTTCAACATCCTGAAAGCTTAAGATTCTGTGGTTTCCAAAATGTTACAATAAATCTTCCGCAATGCGCATATAGAGGAAAGACTATTGAAGGAACAATTGAAGAAATAAAAAAGACAATGGATTTAATTATGAAAGCACATTTGCAGAAAAAATCATTTATTTCAAAAATATCTTCAGCACCAGGAACACCATTATGGCAAATAGGTTCGTCTGCAATGGATGGAAGACCTTATGTTGATCTTAACGAAGCATCATATATAGTTGGTATGATAGGATTAAATGAATGTGTTAAATATTTAACAGGAAAAGCACTGCATGATTCAAATGATGCATTTAAATTAGGATTGAAGATAGCATCAGCAATGTACATAAAAGCAAAAGCACTAGAGCAGCAGCACAGTCTGAAAGTTGTTTTGGAAGAAAGTCCTGCAGAATCTGCAGCACTAAGATTTGCTAAAGTTGACTTGCAGGAATATCCTGAAAGCAGAAATTTTGTAAGAGGAAATTTAGAGACAGGCCAGGTTTATTATACAAACAGTATACATCTTGAAGCAGATGCACCTGTCGATATAATGGAAAGAATAGAAAAACAGGGAAAGTTTAATCCAGTTATTGAAGCAGGAGCAATAACGCATGTTTTTGTCGGTGAAAAAAGACCGCATCCTGATGCAATTATGAGTCTTGTTAAAAAAACATGGAGCAACACACAATCCGCACAAATAACAATAAGTCCAGAATTCACAGTATGTGAAGACTGCCATAAAGTCAGTCCTGGTTATGATAGAGATTAATTTTCGAGGTGATTTAAAATGACAGCTAAATGCCCAAAATGCGGAAGCAAGAATGTATATGGAATAAGCAGAGTTGTTGGATATTTTTCAAGAATCAACAACTGGAATAAATCAAAGCAAGCAGAATTCAAATCAAGACAGAAAGGAAACTATGATATAAGTGAAGACTTCGGCTGCGACAAGAAAAAATAAATAAAAAATAAAAAAATATCTATAATATTGGAGGTCCATATGTTAAAAGTAAATATTGTAAAAATCGATAAAGACTTACCTACACCAAAATATGCTCATGTTGGTGATGCAGGAATGGATTTATATTCTGCAGAAGATTATATTCTTAAATCTGGTGAACGAAAAATAATAAGTTCAGGAATTAAAGTTGAAGTGCCGGAAGGTTATGAATTGCAGATAAGACCAAGATCAGGTTTGGCTGCAAAAAACGGAATAACTGTTTTAAATACACCTGGAACAATAGATCATCAATATCGAGGAATTGTGGGAGTTATTTTGATGAATCATTCTAATGAATCTTTTGAAATTAAAAAAGGAGAAAGAATTGCACAAATGGTTTTCAATAAATTTGAATCAGCAGAATTAATAGAAGTAGACGAATTATCCGAAACAGCAAGAGGAGAAGGTGGCTTCGGAAGCACAGGAAAAAAATAAAATAAAAAACAACGAAAAATATAACAAAAATAAAACTAGAGGTAAAAGTAAACTACTGTGGGCTGAAGCCCACAGCATTAACGTGTAAGCCAGCTTAG
>CAZSEK010000035.1:0-10636 GCA_964605945.1 uncultured Methanosarcinales archaeon | reverse complement strand
AAGCTGGCTTACACGTTAATGCTGTGGGCTTCAGCCCACAGTAGTTTACTTTAGTTCCACCTTTAGAATACGGAACTGTATGATCTAATTCCAAGTCTGACATTTTTGTAATTTTTTCACCACAAATACTACATGTTCGACCATATATTTTAGAATGTTCCCAGACATAAATTCTTTCTCTTGCATTTAATGTTACTCTTTTCTTTTTTACATTGGAAGAAAAATTATTTCCCCAAACCATAGGTTCAAATTTTATAGGTTTTATTCCGAAAGGATTATTAGTCATTAATCATCACCAATCAAATTTATACTTTTGATTTTAAATACTTTTCTAAAATCTACCAAAACATTTATTAATATCTGCTTGACTTCTATCAAATATGTCGAAAAAAGATAAAGAGCCTAAACAACAGAAGAATAAAACAGCAGAAGATTTAGCAAAACAGCAGAGAGAGATTTCTATTGCAGAGTTTTTTGAGAAAAACAGGCATTTACTTGGCTTTGATAATCCCAGAAAAGCACTTCTGACAGCGATTAAAGAGGCTGTTGATAATGCATTAGATGCATGTGAAGAAGCAAGAATTCTTCCTGAAATAGGTGTTGAAATAATTGAGATGTCTGAAAGCAGATACAGAATAATTATTGAAGATAATGGTCCAGGAATTGTAAAAGAGCAGATTCCAAAAATATTCGCTAAGCTTCTCTACGGAAGTAAGTTCCATAGACTAAAACAATCTAGAGGACAGCAGGGAATAGGAATTTCAGCAGCAGTCATGTTTGCACAATTGACAACAGGAAGACCAACTAAAATTATTTCTAAAACACATAAAGACAAACCAGCACATTTCATGGAGCTTCATCTTAATACTCAGACAAACAGCCCCGAAATAATGCAGGATGAAGTAAAAGAATGGAATAATAAAGAACACGGAACAAAAATTGAGATGGATTTAGAAGGTTCATATCTTAAAGGTGCGCAGTCTGTTGACGAATACATAAGACAGACAGCAATCATAAATCCTCATGCAACAATAATTTATACAAATCCAAAAGCAGAACAATTTATTTATGCAAGAGCAACAGATGATCTTCCAAAAGAACCACTGGAAATAAAACCTCATCCATATGGTGTTGAATTAGGTATTTTAATCAAACTTTTAAAAAGAACAGATTCAAGAACTCTTCAAAGTTTTTTCACAAATGATTTATCAAGAGTAGGTTCAGGAACAGCAAAAGATATATGTGATAACGCAAGACTTGACCCAAAGACAAAACCCTCTGAAATAACTATGGAGCAGGCAGATAAATTAATTCAGGCAATCAAGCAGACAAAAATAATGTCACCTCAAACAGATTGTTTAAGTCCAATAGGCGCTGAATTGATAGAAAAAAGTTTGAAGAAAGAAATAAATGCAGAATTTTATTGCGCAACTTCAAGACCAATTTTTGTTTATAGAGGAAATCCATTTCTAATTGAAGTTGGAATTGCATATGGGGGCAATCAGCCAAAAGATGGAGCAATAAATTTAATGAGATTTGCAAATAGAGTTCCATTATTATATCAGCAAGGTGCATGCGCATTTACAAAATCCGTTGTAACAACAAACTGGAAAGCATATGGAATGCAGCAGTCAAATGGTTCATTACCTGTAGGCGCAATGACTGTATTAATTCATATGGCATCTGTTTGGGTTCCATTCACATCAGAATCAAAAGAAGCATTAGCACATTATTCTGAAATAATTAAAGAAGTAAAATTAGCATTGATGGAAGCAGGAAGGAAATTACAGACATATGTTCATAAAAAACATAAAGTTCAGGGGCAATTAGATAGAGCAAATATGTTTGAAAGATATATTCCTGAAGTTGCTGATTCATTATCCAGATTAACAGGAGAAAATAAAACTCTTTTAATGCAAAAATTAAATGAAATGATTAAAAAAGATGAAATTCAAAATGAAATAGAAACAATGACTTCATTAAAAGGAGAAGTTGATGAAGATGAAGATAACAATAAACAAGAAAAAAGAAACAAATCTAAAAAAAGCGATGAAGATTTTGATGAAGAGCTAGAACATAATGAGGATGACGAGTAAAATGCCAAAAAAATCAAAAGAAGAAATAGGAAAATCCGAAGTTCAGATGACATTTTCAGAAAAAATAGACTCTAAAAAAGAAGAAACAAAAAAGAAAGAAACAAAACAAGAATCAAAAAATAATAAACCAAAATCATCTCGACCAGAACCAAAACAAATTGCATCTTCACATCAAGCAAAATCAGCACAGCAAGAGTTAAAACCAAGCGCAGAGTTGGTTTTATTAGGAAATTCAATTGTTAAAGATATTAATGCAGGGCAAAATCCAAAAATAGAATTATCTGTAAGAGGATTAAGTAATGTCATCTATGACAAAGAAACAAAAACCCTGGGTTTAGGAGACAAGACAGCTCAGAGATTTTTCTTTAATGTCGGTCAGTCAAAGAAATTTTTGCAGACAATTGAAGTTGCTGCAATATGCAAAACTCTTTTGGATGTAAATAAACATGCAAGTCTTAGAGATGTTTTTTATATGGCTAAAAGAACTATTCCTAACACAAAAATAAATGTTGTTGACGACCAGAAAGAATCTGATAAATCAATTGAAGATTTGGAATTAATAACAGGATGGTCAAGAGAAAACTTAAATGTTAATGCAAACAAAATGGGAAGTGTTGCAGGAAAAGTCATTATTGAAGATTCAGGAGACACAATCGACTGGTCTAAATTAGGTTCAGGAGGATGGGCAATTCCATCAAATGTAGAAAATATCACATTCAAAAAAGTTGATGCAAAATATGTAATTTATATGGAGAAAGCAGCTGTCTGGGAAAGACTGCATGAAGATAGATTCTGGTCAAAACAGAATTGCATAATTATGTGTTCTCAAGGACAGACAACAAGAGGAGTAAGAAGATTATTGCAGAGATTAAGCAATGAATTTGAACTTCCAATTTATGTTTTAGCAGATAATGATCCTTGGGGATGGTATATTTATTCTGTAATTAAATTCGGTTCAATCAGTTTAGCACACATGGCGCAAGAGATGGCAATTCCGTCTGTAAAATTTATAGGAGTTACATGTGATGATGTAATAACTTATGATTTAAAGAGGCATTTCATTAAATTAACCGACCAAGATATATCTCGTCTCAAGCAAATGCAAAATTATGACTGGTTTGTAAAGCATAAAGAATGGCAGAGACAATTCAAGATGATGAAAGAATTCGGAGCAAAAGTAGAAATCCAGTCATTGTCATCTAAAGGGATATCATTTATTTCTGAAAAATATCTTCCTGATAAGATTAAAAGACAGGAGTTTTTAGATTAAAAATAAACTAAAATGTCAAACTGGCTAAAAGTTGATTTACACGTTCATGCGAAAGAAGATCCAAGAGATAATTTATTTTATTCTATTAAAGATTATATTAACATAGCATCTAAAAATAAATACGATGTTCTTGCAGTAACGTTTCACGATTACGTTATAGATGGAAAATTTCTTGAAGAAACAAAAAAATATGCAGTAAAAAAAAGAATATTAATAATTCCTGGATGCGAAGCTGCCATTGAAGGTAAACATACACTTATTTATAATATAACTAATGCAGAAAGAAAAAACACAAAAACATTCGATGATTTAAGAAAATTAAAGACAAAAAGAAAAAAACAAGGAAAACCTATTTTTGTAATTGCCGCCCATCCCTATTTTAATGTTTTTTTCATAACTAATTGTTTAGGAGAAAAACTTGTAAAAAATATAGATGTTTTTGATGCAATAGAAATAAACGCATTTTATACTAAATTTATCAATTTTAATAAAAAAGCAATTCAAGTTGCAAAAAAATATAAAAAACCTCTTGTCGGAAACGGGGATATTCATCATCCTATTGAAACTAATCGAACTTATTCATTAATAAATTCACAAAAAGATATTCAATCTATATTTAATGCAATAAAAACAAAAAAAGTCAAGATAATCTCAAAGCCATTAAACATATTCCAGCTTTTAGGGTTTGGAGCATTTTTTGCATTCAAAGATTTAATTGGATTGTTTAAACGAAGATAATAAAGTATTAAGATATGTTCTCTTTTTTTTCTTCACTCCACAATACAACACAACTTTTTTAAATAAGAACAATAATTATATGTTTATGAGTGAGTTTAAATTTGAAGCGCCTCAAGAAGGAGATAATTATAATATTTTGGCTTCTTATATTGAAATAGAAAATGAAGAGACATTTCATATGAAAAATCTTTATAAGATGATCCATGATTGGCTTGACGAAGAAGGATTCAAAAGCATATATGAAGACACTAACCCTGAAATTTTCTATTTAGAAAGAATGTTAGGGACAGGTACAAAAGAACACAGAATATGGTGGAGATGCCTAATGAGTCCCAGAGGAAGCAAATATTACAGATATTTTCTGAAGATAGATTTTATGACTTTGAACATGAAATCAATAGAAGTTATGCACCAAGGTCATAAAATGAAGACAGACAGAGGGGATGTTATAATAAAAATATGGGCATATATCCAGTTAGATTATAAAAAAGAATGGCGAAAAAATTCTTTCCTTATGAAATTTGATAAATGGTTCAGAGAGAGAATTTACAAAGCCCAGATTGAAGCATATAAGATTGACTTATATAAAACAACATACAGACTTCAAAATATAATTAAACAATACTTGAAATTAAAAACAGTTTACGAGGTACCAAAACCTTTCCATCCAGAGAAAGGATTATAGTCTCAGAAGTTGCTTCAGCGACTTTTCTTTTTTATTTTCAATACATTTTGTCATTACATATTGAAAACGTATTGTTTTCAAAATGCTCAGAAATTTCTTTTGTAATTTCTGACATTCCAAACTATTCCGAATTATCGGAATATTTTTATATTCTTATTTTTTTATGCATTTATGGATGATATGATATTAGAGATAAAGTCGTTTATAGACAATAATAACCATAACAGAAGCCAATCAGATGATTTTTTATTGATGGATTCCAGGTATGAACCTATTAAAATAGACAGCAATAATTTTCATGAAATAACAAATACTTCAAAATTAAACAAAACCATCTCTCTTTTTGTAGATGGGGGAAATTCTGTTTTATTCGAAAGTGCAAATTTTTGCTTGGGATTCATAAGGATTGTTGGTTTAAAATATGAAAATAACAAGAGGACAAAGAGAGAGAAACAAGAGTTTTATGTTTTTGTTAAAGAAGAAAATGAAAAATTTAAAATAAAAACATTTCCGGAATCCAAATTCAATAATTTAGTATTCAATCCTGACGATAATTCATTAAAAACAGGAAATGAAAGATGCAAACCATCGAAAATAATTTCAACAATAAGACGATTTGCAGAACTTGAGCTTGCATATAAATTAAATTCAGATGAAATAAATTTCATATTTCTAGACGGAACTTTAGATGCAAGATATGATTTTGAAATTAAATATATAAACAAATTAATTTCAACAAAAAAAGCCTGCGCTTTAAGCAAAACATGTTCGTTGACGACAAAAAATGGAGAAGCAATAACAAAAAAATTATTTGATTTAAATGATAATTTAACTGAATCTTCTGATTGCTGGTATTTTCATCCTCTTGTAAAAAACAAAAATCAAAAACATCCTGCAGATATTTATTTTATAAAATTAAATGAAAACTCAAAATATGTTTTCAGATTTGAAATTCAAAATGATTTTACAGGAAATTTAGATGAATTATTCTTTTTTTTGAAATCAAATAGCAACGATGCGGTATTTTTAGGATATCCTTATGGTTTAATTGATGTTGATGCTGCAGCAAGAATCAGCGACGAAGAATCAAAGATGCTGAAAACAAAATTCATGGTAAAAATGGGCAAAGACTGGAATGATTTTTCCAAATCACTTAATAGTATGAACGCACACGATGTTTTAGACAAGATAAAATTTTAATGATAGAGAAAAATTTGAGAAAGATTTATAAAGCATATTTCCCAGATTAAATAATATTAGCAAATATGTTAGTGGATATTTGTAAAGAGCGTAAAAGAGGTTGAGATTTTGCATAAGTATGATATAATTACAATGGGTTCTGCAACAGTTGATGTATTTGTACAGACAGATTCTTCTCAATCAGAACTTTTAAAAATTCATGGGCATAAAGATATTGCCTATCCTCTTGGCGCGAAAATTCTTATAAAACACCTTGATTTCTTTATTGGGGGTGGAGGGACAAATACTGCTGTTGCATTTTCCCGTCTTGGATTAAAGACAGCATATCTTGGTAAAATCGGAAAAGATGAAAACGGATTAAAAATATTCAAATGTCTTCAGGATGAAAAAATACATTTTCTTGGAAGGACTCTTGGTAAGATTTCAGGATATTCTGTTATTTTGGATTCTGTTAAAGAGGATAGAACAATATTTGCGTACAAAGGATGCAATGATGAACTTTCTTTCGATGAAATACACAAGAATAATATAAATTCAAAATGGCTGTATTTTTCGACCATGATGAAAGAAAGTTTCAAAACACAGGAGAAGGTTACAAAATATGCAGTCCAAAAAGGAATAAAAATTGCATTTAATCCTAGTTCATATCAGGTAAAACAAGGATACAGGTTCATTAAAAATATTTTGTCGAGTGCAGAAGTGCTTATATTCAACAAAGAAGAGGCACAAACTCTTCTTAAGACAAATTCAGTAGATATGGTTTTGATGATGAAAAAACTTCATAAATTAGGTCCGAAAATAATAATAATTACAGACGGAAAAAATGGAGCAAACTGCTATAATTCATATGATGGATTTTTATACTTTGCAAAACCCGGAAAAGTCAAGATTGTTGAAACAACAGGAGCAGGAGATGCTTTTGCATCAAGTTTTATCGCAGGAATGGTTTACGAGAAAACAATTGAGTTTTGTATGAAATTAGGAATGATCAATGCAGAATCAGTTATAAAAAACAGAGGAGCAAAAAATATTTTGCTTGGCAAAAAAGAAGCATTTTCAAAAGTTAAAAAAGACAAACGAAAAGTAAATAAGAGAAAGATTTAAAAACAAATAAAATAGTTATAGTTATAGTTAGTTTATATTCATAAGAGGTGAAGTATGACAAACATTAATGTTGATAAAATTCTAAGAAATGGCAAAGCAGTCTATTTGGCATATGATCAGGGATTGGAGCACGGGCCTGTTGATTTTAACGAGAAGAATGTCGATCCAAAATATATTTTTGATATTGCTCTCGAAGGAAAATATCAAGGAATAATTGTTCAGCATGGTTTGGCTGAAAAATATTACAATAGCTATTACAAAGAAATACCTCTGATTTTAAAATTAAATGGAAAAACAAAAACAGGTCCAAATATTCCTTTTTCAAAACAAGTTTGTTCTGTCGACAGAGCAATAAAACTTGGAGCAACAGCAGTAGGATATACAATTTATCCAGGAAGTCCTTTCGAACCAGAGATGCTTGTTGAATTTTCTAAAATTGTTGAGGCAGCGCATGATTATGGTATGCCTGTTATTGCATGGATGTATCCAAGAGGTCCAAACATTAAAAACGAATATGATAAAGAACTTTTGGCGTATTCTGCCAGAATAGGACTTGAATCAGGAGCAGATATTTTAAAAATGAAGTGTGGTAAGGACATAGATGTCTATAAATGGGTTGTGAAATGCGCAGGAAAGACAAGAGTTATGATTTCCGGCGGAGACAAAATGCCAGAAGAAGAATTTCTGAAAAAAACACAATTACTCATGTCAACAGGAATCAGTGGATTTGCAATAGGAAGAAATATCTGGCAGCACGATAAACCTTATGCATTGACAAAAGCAGTTCATGCAATTGTTCATCAGGGAAAATCTTATCAGGAAGCACTTCAGATATTTAATCAGGAACAAAAATAATTAAAGGCAATCAAATATAAATAAATATAAATAAAAACAATTTAGGAAATAACATGTTTTTCTTCCACAAAAAATCCGGACTTTATTTTATTCAGATAAATGATGAAGCAATAAATAAAGAAATATGCAGTATAATTGTTCAGATAGAAAAATGTTTGCGTGAATTTCAGGAAATACTTAAGAATGAAATATATGAGGAGAAAGAAGAAAAAAGCCTTTCTATATACAAACTTCTTATTCAATTAAAACAAAAAATAGGATCTATTTCAGCAGATGTTGATAAAATACTTAATATAGAGTTGGAAAAAAAAGAATTTATTCAAATCAATGACAAGAATTTTCTGTCTGATAAGCATCAACAATTAAAAAATATGTCTGATTATATAGATTCTTTGATTGCAATAATGGAGGCACATCCAAATAATTTTGAATATAAAGCAGGAATAATGCAGATGGTCTTAACGGATATAAATAAACTGGTTGATGCTTTGAAAAAAATATTAAATGATGATAAACAGTTAGAAAAAATTTATTCTGCACTGGCAGTAATGTGATTTAATTGAATAATCAAGAGATAATTGTGATTTTTCTCGTTAGGCTTTTATGCACGTAATAATCAATTATTTTTTCTATTTTTAGTTTTTTATTCAGGTTATTTTTTAATATTTTTTTGTAATCTACATGGTCTGGCATTACAATGACTGCTTTTCCTGATATTTTTTTTATGAATTCAGAATACAGGGTGTTTCTGTCTTGCGACATCAATGAACTTTGTCCATAAGGAACATCTGTAATTATGTTTTTCATTTTTTTCGAATCTGATTTAAGAACATCCTGTTGTTTTAGTTCATATAATTTTGGATTGACTTTGTTAAAATCAAGATTTGTTTTTGCTCTTTTTAACATTCCCTGGTCGATATCATAACCTATAAATCTTATATTCATTAATCCTGCTTCTGTAAGAATTCCGCACGCTCCGCAGAAAGGATCGATTATTAATTCGTTATTTTTCGGATTAAGAAGATTAACTAATGCTTTTGCCATTTTTGGATGCATTGCTGTTGGATGGAGTTTTGGCATCATGTGCGCTTTCCTGTCGTCGAATTTTTCATTATGTTCCCAAATTGATTTTGCAATATAGCAATTATTTTTTATAATGAATGCTTCAATTAATGTTTTTGCTGTTTTTAGATTGACTTTTGGTTTTATTTTGTTTTTTTCCAATGATTTCCAGATAAATGAGCCGAATTCTGCCTCCCGCAAATTGAATCTTTTTTCAAAATCATTAATTCTTAAGCAGAAATCAGTTTTGTAATGTTTTTCCCATTCAAATTCCATGAATGCATCTCTTAATTCTTTGATGTTGCACTTGAATAATAATTCAAATGCTTTTTTTGTGAATGCAAGACGAGGAATCTTGTTTAGGCAATCATTAGAAACATTAGCAAACAACAGACGTCCTTTAATTGTATATTCTTTTAACTCCAATAATTTCTTTAATTCCCATTCTGCTAATTCAATGTTTTCTTGAGATAGTAAAAATACATATATAGACATGATTTATTAAATAACAACAACTTTTTAAAGTTAGTCATTTAGATTTATATTGTGTTGAGATGTGGAAAAAACAGAAAAAATATCAAAAAGAAAACAAGGACGTCCTGTTGGTTCTAAGATAAGGCAGAATATTATTGAGATACTTTATGTCTATAAACAGTTATATGGATATGAGATATATAAGATTTATGTGGATATATTTCCTGCTGTCACGATGCGTTCAATTTATTATCATCTTAAAAAAGGACTTGCAATAGATGAATTCAAAGTCCATAAAATAAATGTCAAAGAAGGCAATTATTCTTGGGGAGATTCTTCTGAAACAATAGTTTATGAATTAAGTAAGAATGCAAGACCAATCATTGACGAAAGAGTCAAAGCATATTGGGAGAAGAAGAAAAAATAAAGATATTTTCAACAAATTTTTAAATAAACATCATTCTATTACACCATGACAGATAATAAAATCAGCAAGCAAAATAATGATAAATCTTCTTCAGACAGATATACTGAATTAGTTTCATTCATTGTCCAGAAAGGATTTGTTTGGGGTCCTGAACCTGAAATTTATGGGGGATTAGCAGGATTCTATACTTATGCTCCTTTAGGAAAACTTCTAAAAAATAATGTTGAGAATGAGATAAGAAAATTATATTCAAAGAACGGATTCTGGGAAGTTGAATGCCCGACAATAATGCAGAAAGAAGTTTGGGAGGCATCAGGACATTTAGGAGGTTTCACAGATCCAGTCATAACATGCTCTAAATGTGGTTCTAATTTCAGAGTTGATAATTTGCTTTTAGAATTATTTCCAGATGAATCATTTGACAATAAAACAGATGAAGATTATCTAAATTTTTTAGAAGCACACAAAATAAAATGTCCTTCGTGCAAGTCTGATTTTGTAAAAGAAATAAAAAATCATACATTGATGATGAAAACAACAATCGGTCTTGATATTGAAGCATATAACAGACCGGAAACAGCAACAACAACATATCTTCCGTTCTTAAGATACGCAGATTTTTTCAGAAAAAAACTTCCTTTTGCTGTATTCCAGATAGGAAAAGCATACAGAAATGAAATTTCTCCCAGACAGCACATTCTTCGAATGAGGGAATTTACACAGGC
>CAZSEK010000034.1:0-10778 GCA_964605945.1 uncultured Methanosarcinales archaeon | reverse complement strand
GAATGGAATGAAATCATTTTTACTCATTCTTTCTTGATTAAGTATTTTTATTTTTTTTAGTTCGTTTTGTTTTCTTTCTGAAAAGAAGTTTATTTCTTTTTGAAAAATATTTATTGCATCAAAACCTGAAATTTGTATCTTATAGCATTCATTTCTTTTATCTTTATATGGATTTGTCGTCGGAATTCCAAAATTCAACAATATTATTTTTAATTCATTAATTAATTGTTTGCTTTTTGATGTATATGTTAATTCAATTGAATTTCCATTATGTCGTTTATCTGTTTTGAAAATAACAGAACCATCTCCTTCAAATAATCCTTTTAAAAACCAAGAAATATGCTCTTTTTTTGAAGTGAGAACGCTAAATGGGATGCTTTTTTTATCTGATTTAGCTTCTATAAATCCTATGTTTTTTAAAAATTCAACTGCTTTTTGATGATAAATTTCTAATTCTTTGCAATTTCCTTTTATATTTCGTTCATATAATTTAATTCCTCTAAATTTATTAAGAATTATTTCTTTGATTTTTTCATAAAAACGCATATCTGAGTTGTTGAAAATTATTTTTTTTTGATGAAAACTACCTTCAGAAACTAATGCGCCTAATAAAAATGCAAGTTCAGAATCCATTTTATTAGGAAGAGAAACGTTTTTAAATTGTTTGCCTGATTTTGTTATGATTTTTTTATATTGGGTTAAATCCGTTGCTTTTTCAGAAAATAATGAAAAATTTCTCTGTAATATTGCAAAATCTTCTTCTTTTATTTCTTCAAGTAATTTCCAGATTAGAATAGGTTTGTTATTTTTGTTTTTAATTAAACATAAAATAGGATGATTATGGGTTCCTTTTAATTCATAGCCTTGTTCTGTTTCAATTTTTATTATTTTATGTTTTCCTGAATTAAAGAATTTTGATGTTTTGTTAATTTTTCCGTCTTGAGATAATATATTTAAATTTATATTTTCTTCTTCTTTATTCGAAATAGAATCGATTCTTATAAGTCCTTTGTCTGTCAATATTAAAGAATCTCCTGTGACACAATATCTCATAGCTGCTGCAGAATCTCCGTCAACGGAACCAAAATTTCCCTGTCCCTGAACTAAAGGATATCTTAATGAGAAATTCTGTGCCATTCTTACTAAAGAATCATAGACTGCTGTATCTCCATGAGGATGGAACTTTCCTAAAACTTCTCCTACGATTCTTGCGCATTTCTTATATGCTTTATTGTGAGTATTGCCCATCTCGTTCATGGCAAATAGAATTCTTCTATGGACTGGCTTTAAACCATCTTTAACATCAGGTAAAGCTCTTCCTACAATAACAGACATAGCATAATCTAAATATGCTTTTTTCATTTCATCTTCTATTGGCTGCATAATTATTTTATGATCTTTTCCATTAGAAGTTTCGTTCATATCCGGATGATTTTTATCGTCGAGCATTTTAATGTTTTAGAGTCTGTTTTTTACCTTATCTATATCAAAAAGAACACACTTCGCTTTAAATAGATTGTGGTTTTGTTATAGACGAGAAAGATAAGCGAAATGATGGAAAATTAAGAAAAATTTAACTTAATTATTTCTTCTCAACACCAACAATTCTGCTCTTCATTTGATCGGAATGTATCTTAAAAGAATGCCCGCAATAGACACATCTTTTTACTTTATCTGTTAATTGTCCTGATAGAAATTGATAATTCATCTGATGCTTGCACTTAGGACAGGATACTTTTATGAGCGTCAATATCTTTCCCTCCACCCATGACCGCATTTAACGCATCTAAAAACATTGTCTTCTGGTTCATCGCTTGGACCTATTTGCCGAGTCCAACCATATGCTTTCGGATGACCGCATTTCGGGCATTCCTCGTCGACTATATCTCTGACATCCAACTCTTCTGCATCTAATATTTCAATATCTTTTGATTTTTCTTTTAACTCTAAATTTATTTTTTTATTTTCTTTATCTGAATACCCACAAGAACATCCAAGAATCTTCTTATCATCCACAGTTTTTGATTTTAGAACAGAACCGCATTTAGGACAGAACATTTAATCACCTAAAATAAGAGAAACTCTGTTGATTTATGAAGTTTATTGTTGTTTCTTTTTTTCCATCTTTTCCCGCAGTCTTAATATATCTTCTTTGTATTTCTTTTCAAGTTGTTTCTTAGTTAATGATTTTGGCTTTTGATGTTCTGGAGCTGCAGGCTGTTCTGATGCTGATTGTTGTTTTAAATTTTCATCAGAGTGTATTTCATTATTTTTAGATTCATCCTTCTCGTCAATCACTGCAATTGGTTCTGCATTTTCATTTTCTGCATTCTGTTCTTTATTTTCTGTTTGCTCTGCGATTTGTGTGAATATATTTCTTTTTGGCATATCTGAAGTTATATCGTCTGTTCTTTTGGAAACGTCGCTGATTCTTTTATCAAAATCATCTAAGAAGATATCTTGATTTTTTCTCTCATTTTCATCAAATTCTTTTTTCCTGATTTCAATTACTTCTAATGCACCCATCATATCTTTTGTATGGTCTGAAAAAATTTCTTCTGTTTGTTTGTTTTCTGTTCCGCCAGTTATGTTTGTTACTTCAAGTTCTCCTAATGTCGCTTGTGTTGTTGCTTTTTCCTGTTCCATGATTGGTTTTTTTATTTCATCTAATATTTCTTTTAAGTTTCCGTGGTCTATATCGAAATAATTAAAGAATTTATCAGTGACTTTTAAGACATAACTTCTTCCTTTTTTGTCTTTTGAAACAAAACCTAAATTTTCAAGTTCAGCAATATGGTCGTAGCATTTATTTCCTCTTATTTTTACAACTTCGCTTTGATAAATAGGTGTTTTCCATGCAATCACTGCAAGGGTTTCCATTGTTGATCTGGGAAGTTCTGTATCAGCGACGATTTTTCTGACAAGATGAAGATATTTTTCTCTTACATTTATTTTCCACGAATCGCTTTCTTCAAATATATTTAAAGAATTATTTCTTGTTTCATAATCTTTTTTCAGCTCTTCAAGAGATTTCTTGACACTTCTTTTATCAATACCTGTAAGATTGCAAATCATGTCGACAGGCATAGCTTTTCCGCACGCAAATAATAATGCTTCAATCTGGTTTTTATAATCTGATTTATCTGTAGATTGTTGTTCGTGATGTTCTTTTTCTTGTGATTTCTTTCTCACATTCTTAACGAGGTTTATTATATTTGATTTTTCTTTAGTTTTAATTTCTTCTTCTAGTTTTTTTTCATGTTTTTTTTGCTCATCAATGATGTCTTTTTCTATTTTTTCATCATCTATTGCTGTGCTTGTTGTTTCGAGAATAGGAATTTCATTTTTAATGGGCTGTTCAGTAATTTTAAATTTCTTTATATCTGTTTTGGCAGATTTTTTTGGATGTTTTTCCTCTGTTTTTTTCTTTTTAGTTATCTCTACAACCATAGTCTTAGGATTAACTTTGACATCTATTTTATTCTTTGTATTATTTAAATTTTTTTTAGATTTAGGCATTTTATATAAGTCTATTTTATTTTAACTTATATTCTTCATTTAGTTTGACTATTTTATCTTCTTTGATCATTACATCAAGGAAAGACTGAAGATGGTCTTTGTCGATTCCTATTTTAAGTCCAAGATCTTCTGGTTTTTTGGAACCTTCTTTTAGACTTAGAGTTACACAATTTCTTATAAGCCTGTTTATGTTGATTTTCAAAAGATTGTTTTCTGCACTGAAATTTTTTACAACAGTAGAAACTTCATGCAGTTTTGATATAATATCATTATACCAATCTGTTAGATTCTTGTCTGTTATTTCGAATTTATCTGGTTTTATTATTTCGACACTTGCAGGGCTGAGATTAAAACACAACACATTTAATTTTTCGAAATTTTCTACAAGAACATCTGCTTCTAAAAATGTGCTCCATATTCCGTCTTCTTTTTCTTCGCAGGGAGCATAATCTTCTTCAATAAAAATGTATCCTGGGTCTTCTTTTACTTTTTTCAGATAATCTTTCAGTGTTTTTTCAACATGTTCTTTCGGATTTCCTGCCATTTCAAAAATAACCATGGTGTGGATAAATCCTTTTGCAATTAATTCGTTTATTTCTTTTTCTTTCATATTATCATCTCACATTACAATAAAAGATAAACTTTGGGTTTTTATAAATCTATCGCTTGATGCAGGGTTAAGACGCAACATTTTTAAAGAGAAATGCCTGGAAATAAGTAATTAATTTATTAATAAACTACGGGGTGGTATTATGGCTTTAGAAGAAATGGTGTTGCCTTTCGCAGGAGGGGCATTCGGTGCAATAACAGGTATGGTATTGTTTGTGTTCATAATGATTTATATTTTAATTATGCTCGCAATATATATTTATACATCGCTTGCGGTGATGAAAATTGCTAAAAAAACAAAAACAGAAAATGGTTGGCTTGCATGGATTCCAATAGCAAATATATATCTTATGACTCAGATGGCAGGAGTTTCTGGCTGGTGGACACTAGCAGTATTTGTTACATTCATACCTTTTATAGGGGGTTTGTTGGTCGCTGCAGGATTTGTTTATTTGTGGTGGATTATTTGTGCTAAGATAAAAAAACCAGAATGGTGGTCGATATTGTTGTTAGTCCCAATACTTAATTTAGTTCTTTTGGGAATAATGGCGTGGGCTAAGAAATAATTTTTATTTTTATTTTTTTTATTTTTTCAAAAGATTTATATTCTTGCAGTATATATTTAATTTATGAACATATTATTTATCTGCAATCAAAACAAACACAGAAGCAAAACAGCAGAAGATTTATTTAAAGGCAGATTTAATACAAAATCTGCGGGCCTTTTTAATGAAATTCCTTTGACAAAAGAACAGCTTTCTTGGGCAGATCTTGTGGTGGTGATGGAAGATTTTCAGAGAAAAGAGATAGGAAAAAGATTTCCTGAGCTATATCTGAAAAAGAAAATAATATCATTAAATATTCCTGATTATTATCAATATAATCAACCAGAATTGATTGAGATATTAAATACTAAAGAGGAAGAATTATTGAAGGAAAATGATTTATTAGCTTAGTGGTTTATTTTAACCACTCTGTAAATTGTTCTATTGCTTTTTCCTTTGAATCAAATATTCTTGTTTCTGCAACAGTAAGTTCTGGTAATCTTCTAGTAACTTTGTATTTCTTTTTTTTATTATATTCAATTTCGATTATTGATACTTCCCATTTTTTATATTGGTGTTTTTTCATATTCTTCATTTTTATCTACCTTTATGTCTTCATTTATTACTTCATTTCTTCTTATGTACAATCCATATACTTTGTATCCCAAGAAAGAGATGCCAGCCAAGCATAAAAGAACAAGCCCTATGAATGAATAAATTTTATTCTTCTGGTTTGGGGATTCATATATGGTTTGCCCCGTTATTTGACTGGCAGTTTTAAGAGAAACATTTTCAGTTGTTTGAGAATTAGCGTTAGATAGTTGATTTGTAGATGATATTTTATTGCTAGTATTTAATGTTGTTTTATCTGATGTTTCCTGACAACTAAGATTTAATTGTTCTTTAACAGAATTATTTAATCCTTCTGCAATTAAATAGAATGTTTTATTAGGCAGGCAATCAAGCTCTTTTTCAAAATCAAAATTCATTGATGAATATTTTTCATTTAGTTTTAATTTATAATTTTCAATAGTTTTGTTTTTTTCATCAACAATCGCAATATTAATGACAGATTTTCTGCTATTTCCTTTATAGATATATGTGCTGGCTGTAAGTTTGTTTATTTCTTTTATTAGTTTAATTTCAATTTTTGTTATGTTTATTAAAGATTCTTGAAGCATATCTAAATCATTTGATTCTATAATAGAACTTACACTTTCTTCTTCACATTCTTCTTCAACATAATTATTGTTTTTTATCATCAAAAATCTAGAAGATTCATTTTTTCCAATATTTGTGCATCCTTCGATATTCAGTTTATTCTTTATAATAAGAATTCTGTCTTCTTCATAAATGCTCGGGGTATATGATTTTTCATTTTGGTTTGTAGTTGTTGTTTTGCTTTTTACTGTGTTTTCAAATAAATCCTCTATCCAGTATTCGATTGAATAGGCGTATGTTCCACCATATCCTGCATCATAGATTTTATTATAGAATTTTATTGATTCTTTATTATTGAATATATCTATTGATGTATTTTTTAAAGTAATATTGATTGAAATATTGCAATAATTTGTCGTGTTGATGGTGATATTAATTGATGTGTTTGTTGTGTAATTTTGTGTTACGTTGTTAGTTATATTACTCGTAATATTTAAGGTTTCATTAGACGTATAATTTAATGTAATATTATTTTCTAAAATGCCTGCGATTGGAGAAGCTAAGCCAGGACTTCCTGAAATATTTAAAGATTGTCGCCATGAATAATTATATAATTCAAGAGAATATCCTTCAGAGATATTTGTAAAATTCAAATAATTTATTTCATCTATTATTGACTCATTCAATTTTAATGCAATCAATTCACCTGAGTTGCTTAAACTAAAAGAACTTTTATAGAGGGGAATAGTTTGATTAAGGAAAGTTCCATATTCATCATATTCATTTAGAAAATAATCACAATTTGAACAGATTATCGAATAACCGCAATTTAAATTATTTTGTTGATTATTTATTTGATTATATGCATATATGTTATGATTTGAATTTTCTTCAAACAATTTATATTGGGATAAATTTATGCACGATTCGTTTGAATCAGCATATTCAGCATATATTTCTATCCATTCTCGCCCTGTATCTGAACCTGATGGATTGAACATTATTTCATTTATTTTTAATCCTGATGTGAATTCAGAAAAAATAAGAAGTATTGTCGTCATTATAATTATAAATGCAATTCCATAAAATAATTTATTCTCTATTTTCTCATCCATAGAAATAATGAAGGAATAATCCTTAATAAGCATTTCCTCTGAAAAATCGAAAAATTTCCGACGAAAGCGAAAAACATTCGAGAATTAAAATAAATTTGAACTATGTGTTTTAAAATTTAAAAACTCCCTGAAGAAGGGTTTTACATTTAATACATTTATTATTTTGTTTTCCTCTTAAACCAACGATTTCTCCGGTGTAGTTTGGTCTTTTTATCAAAATAGTTTTGCATTTTTTACAGTGTGTGTTTTCTTGCTGCAATGTATTGCCTGTATAAATATAATTTAGTCCTGCTGATTTAGCAATGTTTTTTGCTTCATCAAGGACTTTTGGTGAAGTTGCAGGAAGATGTGATATTTCATACTGCGGAAAAAATCTTGAGAAATGCAGAGGAATATCTGCTCCAAGCTCTTTTTTTATCCAAACACAAAGTTTCTTTATATCTGCAGGATTATCGTTGATTGTCGGGATTATTAGATTTGTAAGTTCTATCCAGACTCCTGATTTTTTAATTATTTTTATATTATTAAGTATAGGTGCAATGTCTGCTTTAGAATATTCTTTATATGTGCTTTTTATTATTCCTTTTATATCTATGTTTGCACCATCAATATATTTACAGAGTTCTTTCAAAGGAGCAGAATTTACATATCCGTTGCTCACAATTACAGTTTTGATTTTTTCTTTTTTTGCAAGTTTGGCTATGTTAAGCATATATTCGAAAAAAATAAAAGGTTCGTTGTATGTAAATGCAATCATTTTTATGTTTTGTTTTTTCATTATTGTTATTATTTCTCTTGGGCTGTAATATTTGAGGTTTGTTCTGAGTGTTTCTGCATCAGCCCGCGATATTTTGTAATTTTGGCAGCCTTTGCAGAATAAATTGCATCCGAATGTTCCTATAGAAAGAACAGCTTTTCCGGGCATGAAATGATACAATGGTTTTTTTTCTATTGGATCAATATGCACAGAACAGGGCAGTCCATAAACCAGAGAATAGAATTTTCCATTAATGTTTTTTCTGGTCTTGCATAATCCTGTCTTGTTGTTTTGAATTATACAATTATGCGGGCAGAGGTTGCATTGAATAATTTTGTTTTTTAAATTATTTTTATCTTTAATTATCTTATAATATTTCTTTATTTGATAAAACGGATGTTTTGTTGAACCCATACATTGCGTATGTTTTATTTGTATATATAGTTTATTATGTTTATTTAAGTATGTGCCTTCTTAATTTTCACCATTTTCAAATAATAAGAAAACTTTTAATACTATGATTGAGAACTTTAGTCAATAAGAGGTATTTTATTAATAATATTAAAATAAGAGGTGAGTCATGGGTTTTTTCGATATGTTCAAAAAGAAGCCTGCAGAAAGCACTATATCTATAGATTCTGGTATGGATGCACTTAATTCTGATTTACCTTCTATCGACGGCAGTAATCTGCCTGATTCACTTGCGCTTCCTCCTATAGATGATACAGGACTTCCTCAATTGGATCTGCCTGAACTTCCTCAATTCAATCTGCCTGTTTCTGATGCACCTTCAACAAAGTTACCTTCAATAAATTCATTAGATGATACTGGATTGCCTCCTTTGCCGTCAATGCCTGGCCAGTTTGAAACGCAAAACAACCAGCAAAACAATAATGCAAAAAAATCAACACAGAAATTTTCTGAGATAACTCCTGAAGACATCAATAATTTGTTTTTAGCAGATGAAAATTGGCACGAGCCTGATTGGGCAAATTATAATCCTTATCTTGAAGAACCTATTGAAACTCCACAGACAAAAGATTTTATAGATATAACTAAGATGAAACTTCCTTCATTGGGTGATGAATCTCAGCCAGCTAAAGAAGATGAAGTGCTTGATGAAGAAGGTCAGAATTTTTTTGCAAAAGCACCAATGAAAAAATTATTTATTCCTGATGAAAATAAAACTACTCTAAAAGAAATTCATGAAGAGTATGAAGAGGAATTCGACTCTGTCGAAAAAACAGCATCTCCTTTAAGAAAACACACACCTATTGAATTATTTGTTAAAGGGGCAGATTACAAAAAGGTTTTTGAAGAAATGAATGCAATAAATGATGCACTGTCAAAAGGACAGAGCAAAATATCTTTTGCAGAAGAACTAGATAAACAGAGGGAACCATTGCTGTCAGCAGCAAAAGAAGATATGGAGTTCATCCAGAAAAAATTAATGTTCATAGATAAGAAAATATTTACATAAGAGGTAAAAATGGAAAAACAAACAGCACCTGTTTTTGTTAAAATCAACGATTATAAAGAAGTATTGGATATAGTTGATGTAATGAAGCAAAAAGTAAAGGAATCCAATGAAACACTTGGTAAAATAAAAGCACTGAAATCAGAAGAAGACCAGGAGATAAAAGACTGGGAAAAGAACCTTGACGAGATAACAAAAAGACTTGCTTTTATTGACAGAGCTTTTTTCGAGAATGAATAGTTAAAGGATTAAACATCAATTACATAATCAAAATGGCAACAGCAAAGAGAAAAAATCAGAATCAGAAATCCCACGAGGATGATGTATATTTTGTTTCAATAAAAAGACCTCTGGAATTAAGAAGACAAATATTGGAGTGCTCTAAAAAGACAATATACTCTCTGCAGGATTATCAAAGATTGTTTTTATTCAGAGAGAAGAAATTAAGCGAGATAAAGAGACTTGATCAGATAATGAGAGAGCTGGCGTATCTTAACAACAAGCTTAATGAAAAACTTCCTAAACACAAGAATTTCGATTTTATAGTAAAATCAAAAGCAGAGAAAATATTGACGCCAAAACAGGCAAGATTGCACATTACATCAAAAACAAAAATGTCAAGAGCTGTTGCTCGAAAACCTTTCAAAGAAAAATCAGAACTGGAAAAATTAGAAGATTCTTTGAATTCTATAGAGAAAAAACTAAAAGGATTGCAGTAGATTTGTTTCTTAAAAATTACATTACGTCAAATTACATTACATCAATAATACAATAAATTTTATAAATGGTTAAAATGTTCTCTTATTCTTATTTGGCTTATGCGGGGATTCCAGAGTGGCCAAACGGGACAGACTCAAAATCGGAACTAAGAATAAATCTATCCTCAAATCGTTTATGATTTGATGAGGTATCTGTTGGCTTAGTGCCTACAGGGGTTCGAATCCTCTTCCCCGCATTTATTTCATTATTGAATAGCAACATTGATAAATGAGTATATTTTTCTAAATTTGGTGATTTAATGAGTTTAAATGATGTTTTGAATTTCATTTCAAGTGCGGCAGATACATTAGGAAATAGCACCCATCATAGTAAATCTATTCTTTTTTATACAGATGCTGAAAAATATAAATTAATCAAAGAAGAAAAAATTTATAGAATGTTTAAAAGACGATGTGTTAAGGAATATAAATTAGTGACGGATCCTCAAAAAAAGGAAAATTTAAGACAAAAAATATGCACTTATTTGCCTAAACGAGAACAAAAACAAAAACCGTAAACTTTTCGAGTTTTCCGAAATATTTTCGAATTTTTCTAAGAAAGAATTATAAAGAAAGTTTCATTAATCTTTTTTATGACACTTGACAAATTAACTGAAACAGAACATTTTTCAAAAGCATTTATGTTTTGTTTAGATTGGCAAAAATATAGTTCTATTGGGGAGAAAAACCTTTCGGTGATTCTTAAAAAAGAATTCAAGAAAGAATATAATTTATTAGTGATGCCTGAATTAAAACAATATCTTAATTCATTGATTGAGAATTATAAACCCGTTAAATAATTTTCCATCAACTTTAAATACTAATTCTGAACAATTT
>CAZSEK010000033.1:0-11213 GCA_964605945.1 uncultured Methanosarcinales archaeon | reverse complement strand
AGCTTGATGAAATGAGAATTGGATGGGATTTAATACTTGATATAGATTGTCCTTATTGGTCTTTCTCGAAATTAACTGCACATCTTTATTTTTCTAGTCCCTTAAAGAAAGGCTGGTTGAATAATATGTTTTCAACACATCCACCAATTGAAGACAGGATAAAGAGATTAGAAAGTATGTGATTCTTAAAGTTTTAACCCCTTCTTTCTTTCAGTTTAATTAAATCAAGCGTATATTTTTTTTTATCAGGAAGCATTGACACACCCATAAAACATGCAATACTGTTGATTCCTCTTTCAATCAATGTATTTCTTAAAGATTCATCTAAATAAACTGAATGTTGATTTTTATTTATTGCTTCTTTTAAAAATAAATCTTTAAACCACACATATTTTTCAGACTCTTTGCCAGACATATCTATTAAAGAAATGATTTTTTCTCCATTTGCTTGTTTAATAATATTTTGTCTTGAAACATTTGTTATTGAATTAACATTGCTGAATCCGTATTGTTTTAATATAGATACATCTTCTTCTTTTTCGACTAAAATATATTCATCTTTATGTAGTTCTGCTAATTTTTTGGTAGAATACTTTGGTGCATTCGCTATCAAATCATTAAACCATGAAAAAACAGGATGTTGGTGAAGTGTAATATTTTTATTGACGTGGATAGAAGAATTGTTTATTTCTTCTTCATCTAAAAATAATTCTATTCCTTCATCATACATCATTTTTAGTGCATATATTTTTTGATTTTGAAGTATTCTTTCCAAAAAGTTAGATTTAAATTGAGAAAAATCCTCTTGTGTTTCTAAGTGGGCAGTTATTTTATGAATTTTTGTCTCTAATAAATAACTTCCTTCCTTTTCTGTTAATTTTTTTAATTTTAAAATATCTCGATATTCCAGAATAGAAAAAACAGGATGATTGTTTTCATATTTTATTTCTAAATCAGCAGGAAGAACATTTAACTGATTGCAAAGAAATAAAAAAGAAGCATCGTATTCTTTTAATTTTATTTTTTTAGAAAAAAGCAAACTATATAATTTGCATTTTGCTGGAGTTTCTTCAGGTATATCTATTTTTTTGACAGAAGCTCCTAAAATCCTATCTCCGAATCTAATTTGGCATGAATCGGGAATACTCGGCAGTGTTCTGATTGCAAGGTTTCCTATGTTTTCTTGTATCATTTACTATTTATGAGTGATAAACTATTTATAAATGTTGTGGTTTTTGAAGAAATAGTGAATAGCTAATGATTTTTATTGCTTATTTATTTTTATTTTTTTATAAATTGCACGTCCTCCAAAAACTAATGCAGTAGTAAAAAACATCAATCCAATTCCCCTATATGCTATTGAAGAAATAAATGCACCTGCAATAAAAGACAGCCCTAATAATTCGGCCAAAAATAACCCGAGTGAAGGATGAATAAATAGTTCATCAAGAGTAGGAAATAAAATATAGAGTGAAATGCTTAAACAAAAGATTGCTAAAGAAAGATGTGTTATTGTTTTTTTAATATTCTTTCTTTTTTCATGTTTTTCAGTTATTTTTTTATTCATATCTTATTTGTATGGCGGAAATATTTAAATCTATTCATATCTTGTTTATTTTATCTTTATTTATATTCTTTAAACAAAATTTATAAACATCTTTCTATTCTAACTATTATGTCAAATATAGAATTAACTTTTTTAGGAACATCATGCATGGTTCCGACCAAGGAAAGGAATGTTACTGGAATTTTTCTTAGTTATAACGATAAAGGATTTCTTATGGACTGTGGTGAAGGAACTCAAAGACAGATGAATATCGCAGGAATAAACAGGAATAAAGTAAATTATATTTTAATATCTCATTGGCATGGCGACCATGTTTCAGGTCTTATCGGCTTGATACAAACAATAGGAAACCAGAATGCACAGAACAGGGAAGAAACAGGAGATACAATAACCCTGCACATATTCGGTCCTAAAGAGACAGAAGAAAGAATAGAGCATCTTTTGAAAACATGCATATTTGAAAATAAGCTCAATATTGAAGTCCATGAAATAATCCCAAAAAGAACTGAGATTTTAAAAATACTCGATAAAGAAGAATTTTATTTAGAGGCAGCATTACTCGACCATGGAATACCTTCTCTTGCATACTCATTCATAGAAAAAGACAAAAGAAAAATAGATATGAACAAATGCTCTGCTCTTGGAATAAAAGAAGGTCCGCTCATAGGAAAATTACAAAGAGGAGAGATTGTTTTTTTCAAAGAAAAAGAAATACATCCTGATCTTGTTTCAACAATACAGAAAGGGAAAAAAATATCTTTTATTTTGGATACAGGAATATGCGACAATGCAGTTAAAATATCTCGCGATGCAGATTTGATGATTTGCGAAGCAGCATATGCGACAATGCACGAAGAGAAAGCAGATACAAACAAACATCTGACTGCAAAGCAGGCAGCACTTATGGCAAATAATGCAAATGCAAAAAGATTAATACTGACGCACATCTCACAGAGATACAAGACAAATGATGAAATTTTAGAGGATGCAAAAGATGTTTATGCTAATGTTGAAGTCGCATATGATTTCATGAAAGTTAAGATGTGAATAAAATTAATAATTCTCTAGAAAAATTAGACACATTATTCTCTTGTGTTTTCATTCTTAAATAGTAAAAATAGAAAAGTATTTAAATATGGATGTGTTACATCACTTATGGACGTAGCTTTAGAAATATTAGCAAATGGTGGTTTTGGTACTCCAGAAATTATTGGTGAAGAAATTGTGCTAAAAAGAGACTGGCCTAAAGAAACTTTGTGTTTTTATGGTAGTGGTAGGCAAGGATATTATGGTAAAGTTATTAGTTTTGACAAATTTCTTGAAGGAAATAATTTTCAGAAAAGAGAAAATCAGAATCCAGACGACTATATATGCTTAGAACTTCTTAATATTCCTGAAGCAAATGCGGGAGAAGAAGCCATTCCAAAATACGTTAATCCACTAAAACTTACGAAAATAGAGAGTATCGAAAAACTAACATTAAGAAAAGTTGTAAATGTTGAAAAAGAATTAAATCATAGAGAAAATATGCTGAAAAAATATGAAGGTATTGCATCAGAAAAGGAAAAAATATATCTTGAAAGAACTGCTCAAAAAGCATATCATAATGCAAAATTAGAATTAAAACATCAAATTAATTTAAGAAATTTCTTAATAGGACTTAACAAATCAGGCAGCTAATAATGTGTGCGCCTGTATTGTATTTTAAAATAAGCACATTAATAATCAGGTCATAAAATGGATAAAAACACCCAAAAAATTTCAAAAACTAAAATACTGGATGTATATAAACGCATAAAAAACAATCCTGTTGAAATCAAAAAAGGATATAGATGCAGAGATTTGGTCAAAAAAACAGGACTTGAAGAAATGGTTGTAAGATCTGCTCTTGTATCTTTAGTTAATGAAAGAGTTTTATTTATCAGATCAAGACTTGCAAGATACTGTCATAAGAAATATGCAGAAAAAGCAGGAATGAATTATATGGAAAGAATAGGTTCTGCATGTGTTCCTATTGCTTCTTCAAATTTACTTGTAAAAACTAATGGGAATTATATGCGCTAAATTATATTAATTAAAAATAAATTAATTTATTCGTTCGAGCATTCTCCTCTAAAATATTCCCATTCTTCGCATTCTTTTCCATTATCGAAAATACAATATCCTGTCTGGGAACCATCTAATGCAGTTCTTATTTCTAATTGTCCATTGTTTTCTATACAGAATGTTGAAGCAGGATTTGCAAGTTGAGTTGTTGTTTCCTGTGTATCTGTATTTTGTTTTATTTGAGAACATCCAGATATAAATAAAGAAAATATAATTAACATAAATATTATTGTTTTTTTCATTTTAATCTTTTAGTGCAGCTAATTTTACGTCATCTGCTTTGATTGTTTTTCTTCCTGCATGCACAGCGAATTTTGCAGCTTTTTTTGCAAGATGTTCTCCATATTCTTCAAGAACAGTCCTTAATTCCTCTTTTGCAGGATCCGCTATTCTTATGTTTGCATCTCCTTTTTTCAATATTCTTTCCATTGCTGCCAAAGGCAGGTTTGTTTCAGCCATATTTCCACCCCATAAGCTCGATTTAATTCCATTTTAAGAAAATAAGTATATAAATTTAGTGATTTTACTTCTTGTATAGCGGAAAACAAAAAATGTTTTCCGATATCTTAGAATAAGTAAAATTCTAAGACATAATCCGTCTGTTCAAATACATGAATGGAATGTTTATTATTCCTACAAGCCATTTTATTATCATCTGGCCAAAAATTACAGAAATTAGTGCTGCAAAAGCCATTGTTCCATAAAATGCAATTGTAACAAATATTAATGAGTCAAGAAGCATTGCAGGTAATGAAGAAAAAACATTTCTCATCCACAAATGTTTTCCTTTTGTTTTTTTCTTAAACCAGTCAAAAATTATTGCGTCTAAATTTTCAGAAATAAGAAATGCAATCCATGATGCAAAAATAATTCTTGGAACCTGCCCGAATAATAAACCAAATGATTCTTGACCTGTCCAAAAAGGTGCAGGTTTTAAAGTTACAGCGATGAATAAAAATAATGCAACTGCAATCTGGCAGATAAATGCTATTAAAATCATCTTGTGTGTTTCTTTTCTTCCAAACTTTTCATTTACAACATCAGTCATTAAAAAAGTTACAGAAAAAACAATAATCGCTGCAGGAGCAAATATCTGATAGCTGAAGAAATCAAATTGCACAATCTTGACTGCGATTATGTTGCTTATTATTACAAAAGAAGTGTATAAAGCAATCATTAAATCTGCTTTATTGTATTTTCTTGCATACCAGGAACCTATAAATGTAAATGCACTTATTATTAAAATCCACAATATTAGCTGAACTGCCTGAAACATAATGCTTGTGAGAAGCATTGATTTAAAAAGATTTAGAATTGATTATTATTTTCCTCTATAATTAAATTTCTTATTATATTCCTTATGATTGAATATATCCAAAACAAAACAAACTATTTCGATATTATCTCCTCTTATCGTATAAAGCATTCTCCAAAATTGCGATAATTCGACTCGCCATAAATTAGAAACAGAATATTCTTTAGGAATTAATTTTTTAGAAATATTATCTCCATAAAAAGGATTTAATTTAATAAAGTCAACTTTTTGTTTAATTGATTTTAGCAACCGCATTTCCTCTGTATTTTGTTTTCCTTCTTTTAGCTGATTATTGATTATTTTATTTAATTTTTTATAAGCTTCATTTGCGTCATCTATAAAAATAACACTCACTTGTTTCATAATTTTGTTCCTCTTCGCTTTAATGCTTCTAATTCTTTTCTTTCAGCATAAATCCATAAAATGCCTTTTGTTCCAATTAATATTTTTCCACTCATTTGCAAATAATCTAAAATCTGCAATAAGGTTTGGTGCATCACTTGTTTTGGAAGCTCTCGTTTAAGTTCTGCAACACTAATTAATTCTCCTTTATTTTTTAGACTTTCCTCGACCATTAAAACAGTATTTAATGTTGGGGAATGTATTGATGTTTGTATTGTTTGCATTTTCTTTTTCATTTTGTACCTCATTTGTATATATACTTATACATATTTGAGATACATCTATATATAAAGTTTGTTATTTTGAATCATAGTTCGTCAATAGGACTTTTAATTCTCATCACATTATTTGAAGCAGTATGAACATAAATCATTGTTGTATCTGGACTTTTATGCCCCAGCAAGGATTGAACATCAGAAACAGAATAATTGTTTTCAATTAAATGTGTTGCAAATGAATGTCTCAATGTATGACAGGAGATATTTTTTCTTGATGAAATTCCCAACGAGACAGAAGCGTGCTTTATTATTTCTTCCATTGTTCTTGCAGAATATTTTTCTCGTCTGTTAGAGCTGAATAGATAATCATTTGGCGTCAACCCCTCATCATCAATTAATTTTTTCAATCTTTCCTTCAGAACATCAGCAACAATAAACATCCTGTCTTTATTTCCTTTGCCTCCTCTAACAAATCCAAAGCCTCTATTAATTTCTAAATCCCTGACTTTTAAATTAACAACTTCTGAAACTCTTAATCCTGAAGAATACATAAATTGAATCATTAGTTTGTGTTTTGGATTTTTAATCGCATTAAACAGCAATACAGCTTCCTCTTTTGACAGCACAACAGGCAGTCTCTTGCGAAGTTTTGAATATTTAAAATCAACCCAAATTCTCCTCTTTAAAACATTCTCAAAAAGAAATTTTATTGCCATTAGATATGTATTAAGTGTATTGCCTGATCTTCCTTTATCAAGCAAATAATCTAAATAATCCCGAATATCTTTTTTTGTAATTAAATTCATCCTCTTATTTACGTGCTTAAGAAATCTGTTGATACAATAAACATAAGTGCTGACTGTTCTTAAAGAATATCCTCGTCTTCTGCATTCTTTCTTTAATGCTTCCTCGATGTTAATTGGATAATAGACCATAAAACCACAAAATAAGAAATCATTAATAAACCTTGCTCAAGAAAAAGCGAAATATTTACGGTTTTGAAAATCAAGATTGAGGCAAATTGGCCTCAACATACATTAAAAACTGCGTTTTTAAGCCTTATAACACCCATTTATGCTCATCTGCGCATAAAGAGTGTTATATTCAATTTTTGAGAATGCCTACAAGTTAGAGTTCAAACAAAGAAATAGGAAATAATATTTTTTATCCCACCCAATAGGAGAGACGCGCTTAGTCCTTACAGGACAGATAGCAAAAACTTTGTTTTTGGATTTATATGGGGATTTCCTTAGTCCTTCGGACAGATAGTCTCAGCTTTGCCTCGCAGAAAAACTTCTTTTATCCGACCAACGAAAACGACAAAGAAATTAAAATTTCTTCTAACAAAGGATAAAAGGTTTCACCCAAATTTTTCTAATTTTATTCGGGAGTTTTGTTTTAATCAAACTTCTTATTTCTATATTTTGGCAAAAGAACAGAATCCATATCGTCTTTAGACTTTATGTCCTCAACCTTTCTTAATTCAATATTCTTTTTATGCAAAAAAGGTTCTTCAATCATTTTTAGTTTTTCATTTTCAAATGTCCCAACATGAATAGTGTATGACCCAAATCTGTTATATAATTGCTTAAAGATTTCTAAATTACGAGAGTCCTTTTCAGGATTCATTCTATTGATTCTGCCAATCATAAAAAAGATATCTTTAGGCATATCTATTCCTTCGTCATCTGCTCTTTTTATTATATTTTGTATATTGGAGCCAATATGAACGGAATATCCTGGCTCTTTTCCAGGAATATCTCCTTCTACAATAGATATTCTTAACTCGTTGTATTCATCTGTTTTCCCCAATCTCATCAACCACTTCTTTAAAATTTCTTTAGCAGGTTCTATTTCCTTAAAAATAAAACACATGATGGGGGGTTCTCTTAAATTTCCATTAAATCCAAATGCAGTTCCATTCCATTGTGCTTTATTCCAAAGTTCCACATCTATGAAACCTCCAATAAAAAGAGACCTTTTTTCTTTTTCTGGCAAAGACCTAAGTTTTCCAAGTTCTGGCTTTTCATTAGGATTAATTCCTCTTAATTGCCAATATAATTTATCATAATCTTCTTGTTTTGTTATAGTATAGTGTGTTGCTCCTTGTATTGGGGCAGGGATAAATTTAGAATCTTCTTGTTTAATCAAAATTGGAATAAACTTTTTTGATTTGCTGTCCGAATTGTAAAGATGTTGATATATTAGTTTACCTTCCCATTTTATCCCGAGACCTACACCTATTTCTTCTTTATCCATTACTCTCTTATAATAATTTTCAGTACAAATCATTAAAACAAATTCCGCATTGGCTATATTCTGGTCCATCCATTTTGGCCATCCTTGAGAAGGTGATTGTTCGTATTGGTCTAAAATTACATCTATTCCTTCAGCTCTTAATTTATTAGATATCTCTAAAATTACATCTAAATGTTCTTTACTATCATGTGTATAACTTATGAAAACTTTTGGATTTGTGTTTTTTTCTATTTCTACCATTTTAACTTAAAGGAATTCTATAATTCATAATCTTATTCCAAAAAAGAATGAATAAAATTATCAAGATTGCTCCACCAACTCCATAAGGAGCAAGTTTGGTTATTATATTTGCTTGTGGTGGAGTTGCCTCATCAATTGTTTTATCTACAACTTTTTCTATATTCTTTTCATCAGTGGGATTTTTTATTAAGTCGCTTGAAAAACCAATAACCCAGAATAATAAAGCAAATGCCCCTATTATTCCTAAAATTCCTCCAATAGTTATATATTTTCTTGCCATAATTCTTTGATAAGAAACATATTTATATAGTTTATTGAAAGCAAAAAAATATAAACAAACCCAAACTTTATATATAACATAAAGACTAATCTATTTAGAGAGGTAAAAAATGATTAATGAATATCTTAATAAAATAATAAAAGGGGATTCTATAGAGGTTTTGAAAAAACTTCCTGATAATTCAGTAGATTTAATTTTTGCAGACCCCCCTTATAATTTACAACTTAATGGAGACCTTTGGCGACCAAACCAAACCAAAGTTGATGCAGTTAATGATGAATGGGATAAATTTACAAGTTTTGAAAAATATGATAAATTCTGTGAAGAATGGATTAAAGAATGTAAAAGGATTTTAAAGAAAGACGGAAGCATTTGGATTATTGGTTCTTATCATAATATTTTTAGAGTTGGTAAAATAATGCAAGATGTAGGGCTTTGGGTGTTGAATGATATTCTTTGGATTAAATCAAATCCTATGCCTAATTTCAAAGGAACAAGATTTAATAATGCACACGAAACTTTAATCTGGGCATCTAAAGAACAAAATTCAAGATATACTTTTCATTATAAAACCATGAAAGCATTTAATGATGATTTACAAATGAGGAGTGATTGGTATATCCCAATTTGTAATGGAGGAGAAAGATTAAAAGATAAACAAGGAATCAAAGTTCATTCAACACAGAAACCAGAAGCATTACTTTATAGGATTATTATTTCTACTTCTAATCCGGGCGATATTGTTCTTGACCCATTTATGGGCAGTGGAACAACCGGGGCAATAGCAAAAAAATTAGGTAGAAATTTTATAGGAATAGAAAGAGAAGATAAATATATTGAGGTAGCAAACAAAAGAATTGCAGAAGCTATACCTTATAAAAATCAAATATTAAAATATCCTTTTGAAGCAAAAAAACCCAAAGTTCCTTTTGGAAATTTAATAGAAATGAATTTTATTAAAGCTGGTGAGAAATTAATATCAAAAAATAGAAAATTTGAAGCAGAAATTTTGGCGAATGCAACAATTCAAACAGGAGATATTTCTGGTTCAATCCATAGTGTAAGCGCAAAATTATTAAATAAAGCTTCAAATAATGGCTGGACTTTTTGGTTTGTTGAAAGAGATAACGATTTAAAAAGTATTGATGATTTAAGAGAAGAATATGCCAAAAAGTATATAACATTAAAAGGAGACAAATAAATATGGAATTTGAAAAATTTAAAGGAATATTTAATGAAACAATTTTTGAGAAATCAAAAATAGCTTTAGTGGAGAAAATTGCAAAATACCCTTCAAGATATATTGGACTTTTTAGACCAACAAAACCAAAAGCCAAAATTTTACAAAATTTATTACAATCTCACGAAATCCGATTTGGAGATGCTTTTGAAACATTAATTGAAGAATATTTAAGAGAGTTAGGATTTAAAATTCTAGATAAAAAGTTTTCTGCTGACAATGGAGATAAATTAAATGTTGACCAGTGTTTTTCAAAAAAAGAAAAGGTGTTTTTTATTGAACAAAAAGTTAGAGATGACCACGATTCATCTAAAAAAAGAGGGCAGATAGATAACTTTGAGAAAAAATTAAATGTAATAATAAACGAAAAAGGAGAAAAAAATTTGATAGGTATTTTTTATTTTATTGACCCAGAATTAAGAAAGAATAAAAATTATTACATTACAGCTTTAGAAAAAATGTCTAAAGATTATGGGGTTAAATTATATTTGCTTTATGGAAAAGAACTTTTTGAATTTCTTGTATTAAATGGTATTTGGGAAGAAATATTAAATCACTTGGAAAAATGGAAACAAGAAATTCCCGAATTACCAGAAACAAATTTTGATTTAGATGCCAAAGAAAGCTTTGAAGATATCAAAGATTTAAATCCAACATATTTTAGAAAATTATTCCAAAATGAAGAAATATTTAATGAAATTATTCTGACAATCTTTCCAGAAAAGAAAACATTAAATTTGTTATTAGAATTTTTTGAAAGAAAATCAAAAGAAAAAATAATTTATAAAACTTTATCTGAATTATTGAAAAAGAGGTTGAAATAAGATGGTAGTAAAAATTGAATTCAAAAAACAAGGAAAGATTATCAATGAAAAATATACTGATATGAATAAAGCTAAGAATCTCATTAAAGATTATAAACAGGATAAAATAGAAATTAAGGAACTTGCAGGAGCAGAACAGATTTTAATAGTCGTTGGAGGCATTATTTTAGGACACTTTGCCACAGATATTGCGAATCGAATAGCTTCTGAAATAGATTAAAATGTTGCTTAAAATTTTGTCTAACAAAAAATTATATGTTTTGCCCTTCATTCTATTTTTTTGTGTAGAATTTATTTTAGGAAGTTATAAAGAAACTCTTAATTTGTTCTTACAAATTCCTTTTCTTATACCTCTTTATTTTCTTATTTATTTTTTGATTTCTATTCTAATTGTATGCGTTTTTTATTTATATCAAAGGATTATGAACTCTAAAAGTAAAAGCAAGTAAAACTCCCGACTTCTTTTTAGAAAAAAGAAGCAAAAAGACAGAAATCCCCATTTTCTTTTTTTAGAAAAAAAAGAAACAAAAAAAGCGCGCGTCTCTCTAATACATTGCCCACCCAAAAAATATTATTTCAGAATTAATACAAACGGCATTCTCAAAAACTTTGATTTTTTGCCTTCGGCATCGTTGCACTAAAAATCAATCCCTATCGGGAGAGTTTAACAGCGATTAAGAGATTACGAAGTCTTGCAGACTTCTCCATCCAAATTGAATTTTTGTGGGATGCCTCAAAAATTCAACTTCTCTTAATCGCGAT
>CAZSEK010000032.1:0-11460 GCA_964605945.1 uncultured Methanosarcinales archaeon | reverse complement strand
CTTGACACTTTGGATCATGAGAGTTTTTTAACACAAGAAGAACATTTTGAATAATTAAATAAAATAACAGGGGGAGAAAAAATGGAAACAATCAGCCTAGATGGCACTATAAACACATACATAGAAGAAAGAAAGACATTAAATAAAATAGAAGCAGCATATCAAGACCAAAAATCAAAAATTAGAGAAAAATTAGCAGAATATATAACAGATACATATAAATTTCTATTCAATACAAAACCTGTAGAAAAAAATTTGTTAACAAATTATGTATTAAGCAAAAATCCTTCGTTAATATTAGAAGAAGGTGCAGGAAATGATGACATATATAGAAAAATATTAAATCCCAATATTCAAAAATACATTCGATGTGATGTTTCAGAAAATCAACTAAACCGAATATCAGATAATAGAGTTGAAAATATGAGATATAATGGATTGTATCATAATTTAGAAGATAACTCTATAGATGTAAGTTTTTCAAAGTGTGTTCTGCATCATATCGATAATGGTTGCGACGAAGGACGAGAAAGAAACAGAGTAGATTATCTTAAGGAACAAAAAAGAATAATAAAGTCTGGCGGAAAAAGTATAACGATGGATGTCAGCGATCCAACAAAAGGAAATTTGAAAGGCAAATTTTGGCATTATTTCAAACACAGATTTATTTTAGGAGAAGAAGAACATTACTTCTTAACAAAAGATAGAACAATAAAATTGTACGAAAAAGCAGGATATGTAAATATAACTGGAGAAGAACTCAACACATATAAAGGGAAATATTTTGTTGTAAGTGGAGAAAAACCTTGAGGTGAAAAAATGGAAATTGAATACAGAGCATATTTGAAAGATACTGAAGAATTAAAAAAAGAATTAAAAAATATCAAAGCCAAATTAAAATCACAGGAACACATTATTGATTATTGGTTTTGCGAAAAAGAAAAAAATAAATTTAATCAAGTGAAGCAAAATTCTCCAGGATCATATGGTCTAAGAATAAGAAGAAAGATTTTGAAAAAAGAAGAAATTATAGAGTTAAATTGTAAAGTTATAAAAGAAGACGGAGATCATAATGCCTTTTATGAAAATGAAATCAAAGTAGATAGTTTAAAAAGCGCAAGAAACATTTTAGATTCTATTGGTTTCAAAGTATTTTGCATTGTGGATAAAAAAAGAACAACGTATTCGTTTGAAAATTGTTTGATAAATATAGATGAAATAGTAGGATTCAAACCAGCAATAGAATTAGAAATAATATCTGATGAAAATATAGAAGAACACAAAAAATATCTACTCGAGATATTATCTATTCTAAAAATAGAGAAAGATAATTTTATAAAGAAAAGCATAACACATGACTTTATGGAAGGAAATGCATTTAAACAAAAAATAACAATATAAAACAAAGGTGAAAAAATGGAAATAAGAGAAGCTCAAAATTTAGTACATGAACAAACTCGAAAAGTAGGATATCATGATATCGAAACAACACCTACTCAAGTATTTTTACATTTAGTTGAAGAAGTTGGCGAAGTTTCGAGAAATCTATTATATAAAGAAACAAAACGTGGAGAGAAAATAAAAAATACAACAGTTCCAAAAGAGTTTGATGATGAAATAGCAGATCTACTTTGGCAAACACTAAGATTAGCATCATATTTGAATATAGATTTGGAAGATGCATTTAATAAAAAATATGCAAAAAATGCAAAAAAATCTGAACAATAAATAGAATTATTTTTTTATTTTATTTTTTCCACAATCTTTTCTCACTTCATTCCAAACTATTCTGAAATGTCATAACATTTTTAAACCTTATCGTCATTACCTATTCAAAGAGAGTGAGTGTATCACAGTTTGTCCGATGAGGAATAAAAATGAGATGCAAACACTGCAACAAGCCAATCAACAAAATAGGCGATGGTGTCTATTATTGTGGTGATTGTGATAGGATACTGGTCGACAAAGAGGAATTAATCTACTAAAATTCAAAAATGCTTAATCTAATTTATTAATTTGAGGTGTCTTATATGCGAACAATTAAAGATATGAATTTCGACAATAAAAGAGTTTTAATCAGAGTTGATTATAATGTTCCACAGGATGAAAATGGCGAAATAACTTCTGACAACAGAATACAGCAAACTCTTCCAACAATCAAATACATTCTCGAGCATAATGCAAAACAAATTGTATTGATGAGTCATCTTGGAAAACCCAATGGAAAAATTGTAGATAAATTAAAAATGGACAAAATCGCCCAAAGACTGGAAAAATTATTGGGCATGATTGTTGTTAAAGTCGATGACTGCATTGATATGAGAATTCCTGATGCAAAAATAATCTTGTTTGAAAATCTAAGATTCCATGCAGAAGAAGAAGCAAATGATGAAGTATTTGCAAAAAAACTCGCAAGTTACGGAGACATCTATGTAAATGATGCGTTTGGAACAATGCACAGGGCACATGCATCAACAGCGGCTGTCGCAAAATTCATTCCAGGATGCATTGGTTTTCTTGTAGAAAAAGAATTAAAATATCTTTCATTAACAAATCCTGAAAAACCAATTATTGCAATTTTAGGAGGAAGCAAAATCTCGACAAAATTTGGATTAATAAAAACACTTCTTTCAAAAGTCGATTATCTTTTAATAGGCGGAGCAATGATGTTTACATTCTATAAAGCACAAGGACATGAAGTTGGAAAAAGCCTATATGAAGAAGCATTCGTGCAGGAAGCAAAAATATTATTAAATAATGAAAAACTCGTCTTGCCTGATGATGTTGTTGTTGCAAAAGACAGAACCTCTTCAGAAGCTGAAATAGTTCATGATTTCGAAATGCCTGCAGATCTTATTGGATTGGACATAGGTCCTGATTCAGTCAAATTATTTGAAATATATATTGAAAAAGCCAAAACAATAATATGGAATGGTCCTGTAGGATATTTTGAAAATCCTAAATTCGCAGAATCAACAAACAAAATAGCAAAATATCTTGCAGATGCTGCATCATCAGGAAAAACAGTCATCATTGGAGGTGGAGATACAGAAGATGCTGTTCAACCTTTTAAAGAAAAATACACTCATGTTTCAACAGGAGGAGGAGCAAGCCTTGAATTCTTGTCAGGCAAAGAACTTCCTGCTGTCAAAGCATTAAAAGAAAATGAAATAGAATTTCATGATGTAATGTAAGAAATAATGCATCGCAATAACTCATCTATGTTTCTTCTTTCCTTTCTTATCCTCAACTCTAAGATAGTTTCCTTTGTCAAGAAGATTTCGAAGAATAAGGTCTTTGCCTTCATGTTTAAAATAACCGAACCCCAGATTCTCATCATATTCATTCTGAACTAAAACAGAACCATCACGTAGATTGTATGGGTTTTTTGCTATTGACTCCTGCAAAACGCTTCTGCCGCATAAAAATAACCACTCTGCTTTTTTATTTACATATATTTTCCTATGTTCAGCATCAGGCAATTTAGAAATTAATTCTATTAAAGCAGGGCTGGGTTCAAAACGGACTTTTTCCTCGCCTAAAAATAAACCTACTGAAAAAACATCTTTTTTTATGTTTTCTTTCATAGACCAAAGTTCCTGGTCAGCCAAATAAAAAGAACGCCCTATTTTTTTTATATTTTCTAGATGCTGTTGAGAAAATTGAGCTACAAAAGAATTGAATTTAGAAAAATCTTCCATTTTGAACAGCATTATTTTTTTTCTTTACCAAGAACCTTTATCAGTTCCTCTCTTGTTTTGCATGCACCTATTTTTTCAGCTAATTTAGGTTTGTTATTCATAATCATCCAAGTTTCAAAATCATTTTTGTTTTTATCAACATATTCATCGAATGTAAGGTCACTCATGATTTTCAGTTCAATCAAAAGATCTTTTTCATCTTTTAACAGGACACCTGATTTAAGCTTGAAATATCTGTCAAGAATCTCGTCTTTTTTTGTCAGTTTGTGCAAAGGTTTTTTATTTAGATACTGTACTCTTGATATTCTTTCTACAACAAATACTAAAACAAGGGCAATAAGTATATATAAACCCAGTAACATGAAATCAAAGTGGACTTCTGTAAATGTTGAATTAAATAAAGTTATTTTTTTCAACAGTTCTGACGCCACAACATAAGGATTGTATTTTGCTGCTTCCTGTATATATACAGACATTGTTTCCAAAGGAAGTATTAAATTAGACAAGAATAACAAAACACTTCCCACAGATATCGAAGCCATTGTTGCTGCTTCCTGACTCTTAAACATATATCCTATTATCATTCCAAGCAAAGTAAATAATGTTATTGCTCCTGTAATCACCAATAATGTAAGGCCTATGTTTGCCAAAATAGATGTCTGAAGGAAATAATAAGCAAGTATAAGTATAAAAAACAGTTGAACTACAACCACCAAAACATTAGTCAAAAATATTGAGGTAATAAATGTTATTGCCTTTGTAGGTGTAGTGAATGTCCTGAAATATGCTTTGGAGTTTTTCTCCATAATAATCATTGTGCTTGAAAGCATAATGCTTATGAATACTATTATTAATATTATAACATAAGGGAATATAAAATTAAGATTGTTCGTCTTTGCAGATACTGGTTTTATTGTTGTTGTAATAGGATTAACTATGCTTTCTGCTGACGTGACTTTCAGTGCATTTATCTCTGCATTCAGTGATTCAATGGATGTCTTCATGGAATCAATATCTGTTTTAATCTCAGATAATTTAGATTGAATATCAGTTAGTTTAGTTACAGAATCTGTAGTTGTTGTTTTTGCAACATCTAATTTTTGATTTAATTTAGTTATTTCTGTCGCAACATTTGCCACCAATATACTTAAAGCATCTAAATCTGTATTTGTCGTATTCAAAGCATTCGCTATTTCAGGTTCATAAGTTGCTGTAAGATTTCCTGCAAACCCAGAATCACAAGACACATCTTCTGCAGCATCTATTAAATTCTCGATTTTTGATTCTAGATCCTCTAAATCTGAATCAATTGAAGATGTGCTTAAACTTTCAGAATTTGTTGAACTTTTTGTAAAATTAAGAGAATTCATTCCTGTTTTTATGCTATCTGAATCTGTTGAAATCTCATTAATTAAATTTTTCATTCGTATTATTTTTAAAAGATTGTCGCTGTTTTTTGTTTTTGTATGGGATATGACTGTCAATAAATCATTCGTCATCTGATAGCTTAATTTGTTTGAAGTCATTTGGACTTTTGAAGAAACAGTATCTATAACTGCATACACAAAATTTGCTCTTGACTGATCAACATAAAATAAAATTTCATTTGTTTTGTTGTTTTCTATGCTAAATGCATCAGGAAAAATAATACAAATATGAACTTTGCCTTGTTCAATCATGTCTGTACATCCTGTTGCTAAAGGATATTCAAGAACATCAAAATTTGCGTTAGTGTTTAAAGCATCGATAAAAGAATATGTCAAATTTGTTTTTTCATTTGCATAGTAACCTATGTTTAATTTTGATGCAGCAGGATTATTGAAAGCAAAGCCAACTAAAAGCATGATTAATAATGGTCCAAAAATTATTACTAACAATGATGTTTTAGATCTTAATAATAATTTCAAATTTTTTCTTGTTATTTTTGGAATTTTCATTTTAATTTAGTTTAAGTTTTAAGTAAATATGATTGTTTTATTTGGAATGTTTATGTTTTTTTTCGTTTTTAGCCTCTTCAACCTCTTCCTGCTCCTCTTCCTTGTCTTTTTCTGTTTCTGTAACCATAATAAATATTTCATCTAATGTTGGCTTGTTAATTTTCAAGTCAATTATTGATTCGTTATTCTCTTCAAGTTTTTTCATCAACTCATGGAGAACAATCTCTGGTTTTGTAGTGTATATGACTATTTTTGTCCCTCTGTTTTCTATTTTAGTTATCTCTTTAAGGACATCTTTGTCTTTGATATTTATTATTGCGTCATAATTTCCTGGGAATGTTTCAAGATGTATCTCTTCATGTTTTGAGAATCTTTCTTTTATTTCATTTGGTGTTCCTATTGCGAGTATTTTTCCTTCTTTAAGTATTGCAATTCTTGTGCATAATAATTCTAGTTCAGAAAGATGATGTGAAGCAAGAACAACTGTTGTTCCTCTTTTATTGATTTTCTTAACTAATCTCCATATATGATTTCTTAACAAAGGATCTAAATCTGCTGTTGGCTCATCTAATATCAATACTTTAGGATCATGTATTAATGAGCATGCCATATCAAGTCTTCTCTGCATACCTCCTGAAAGATTGTGTGCTGTTTTATTTTCTGAACCCTGCAAATCCATGAGATTTATCAGAGTATTTGTATTTGCCTGAATTGAATGATTTGAAAGTCCGTATAAAGAGCCAAAATATTCAAGATTTTCCTTGACAGAAAGTTCAGTATAGAAAGAAGGTGTCTGAGAAGCCATACCAATCATTTTTTTTAGGTCTTCAGGATGCTTGAAAATAGATCTAAACATATGCGAGCTTGCATGCTCAAGCAGATGTTCTCCTCTGAATAAAACATCTCCTGTTTCCGGCTTAAGAAATCCTATCATCACATTCAATAATGTTGATTTTCCAGAACCAGATGCTCCAATAACTCCAAATATTTCTCCTGAATTTATATCTAAACTTATATCATCAAGAACTATTTTTCTGTCAAATACTTTCGATAGATTCTGGACCTTAAATATTGGTGTTGGCATCTATTATTTTTTAACTACGTTATTTATAAAATATTGTAATAACTAAAAAATAGTTACTTATGGAAAGATTTATAAAGAAATATTTATCCATCACTCTATGAACGACGTTGAAAAATGGAAAATCTATGATCGTAGAGCCATAATTTCATATGATGTGGGATCAATTTGTCGATTTGATTGTCTTTATTGCTATAATAAAGAAAGCATTTCAATACCTCAAATAACTGAACTTGAAGAAACAATCAAAGAACTATCAGAAATTACTGATGTATTTGAAATTATTACTCCTGGTTGCGAACAAGAGTTATTCTGTAATTCAAAAAAAGCAATAGAATTTATGAAAAAAACGTCGAAATTAGATAAAATAATTTCTTTTGCTACGAAAATAGTTCTTTCAAAAAAAGTGGTGACTCAAATTAAAAAAATAGATAATTTTTTATATTCAAAGATATTACTTAACACATGGTTCCAGTAAATATATCTAGTATTGAAAGCACAATAAGAAGTATGAACGATTTAACCATCAATAAAACACAACAAGATTCAAAACTTGGAGCGCTTTGCTTCTATGTTTTGACCACATCAAACTGTTTGGACGTTACCAAAACATTTATCTCACGGTTTGGTCCACCAGAAATAGTAAGAAAAAAACACAGCATTAACCTTTTATATAAACTCCCAAATGGAAATTGTGTTATAAACATAAAAGAAAAATACAGAGCCAATCAATATGTCAACCAACATTGAAATAATTGAGATAAAAGCAAAAGTAAACAATTCTTCTCATATTAGGGTTTTGTTGAAGAATAAAAAAGCAAAGTTTCTGGGAGAAGATCACCAAATAGACACATACTTTGTAGTGCCAACAGGGAGATTAAAACTAAGAGAAGGAAATATCGAAAACTCACTTATTTTCTATAATAGGAAAAATATTGCTGGTCCTAAAAGAAGCAAAGTCATATTAGCAAAATTAGACCCCCGATCAAACATAAAAGAATTGCTTAAGTGTTTTTTAAAAATTCTGGTTGTTGTAGATAAAAAAAGAGAAATATATTTTATAGATAATGTTAAAATTCACATTGATTCTGTAAAAAAACTAGGAAGTTTTGTTGAGATAGAAGCCATCGATAAATATAGAACTATTGGTCTTAAAAAATTAAAAACTCAATGTGATTATTATATAAAACTCTTTAAAATCAATAAACGAGATATGATTAATAAAAGTTACTCTGATTTAATTCTAGATAAACGAAAATGATTTTCTATAATCTCTGTGTGGTCTGAAATAAAAAAACATACTTGTTATTTTTACAAATTTATCTCTTCTTTACCAATTCATAAATAAAATAAATTATTATGACAGACAATACCCCTATTAAAAAATAAACAGCAAAATTAGACTGCAATAAAGGACGCGTGATTTCTGTCGTTGATGTCGGAAGTGCAGATCCTGCAGCAGTGGCTATTTCTTCCTGCATTGTTCTGAGATTTGCATCTGCAACATAAGAAGATGATTTCATTGAAGCAGTACCTGCATTGATAAACATATTAAATAAATACATCACTCCCGCAACAGCCAAAGAAATTATTCCGAAAGGCATTATTTTTTTCAGTGCTTCTGTTATTTTTGAATGTTCCTCGTTTTTTGGCGCAATAATAATATATTTATTTGCAAGTTTATAATGATTGACTTCTTTTCCTTTTTTGCTGTAATGAAATTCATCCACAATCACTAAGTTGGCTTCTTGAAGTGCTTTCAAATTATAATGTACTGTTGAAATTGGAATCTTTAGCTCTTTGCTTATATCTGTCTCTGTTGCATCTTTTTTATTGCTTAAATAATCAAGAATTTTCCTGCAACTATCATTACTTATGACTTCTGCTAATTTCTTTGATTTATTTTCTTCTAAAGATATTAATAAAAAATTCTTAGTTTCCATTTTATTATTTTGAGCATTTGTTTTTTGATTAATTCTTTTTTCCATACATCAGAAATATACAGCACTATTTAAATATGTTTTTGATTTCAAGTTAAGTTGAAGCTATATGTGTATTCAAAGGATTAGCTTTTTAAATGGTCTTTCGCTCCTTAATTCGTAGGGTAGCGCTTGGTGGTGGGTGTGCTTCTGTCAAAAGAAGTGTGCTCAGGAAAGTCCGCTCACTACACATTGTTGGCTGATTAATCTCAATCAATTAATGTGTGTAATCACCGATGGAAGTCGGCTCTGTAACAAGAGGGCAACAGCTCAGAAACGAACCTGTTGTTTTAATGGAATGATGGATAAATCCAATTGGCAACAAGAGGAGAAATCCTGACATCGAACAACGAAGGATGAAACGGCTAGACCTGATTGGTGCAACCTTATTTTAAGGGCTAAGTCGAATGCCAAGACAATCTGTTTGTTCCTCGTGAACAAAGATTGACAGAAAGCGGCTTACAGCTACTCTACAAATTCTGTTTTTATGTTTTTCCATCATAAAACATACATTTATATACATAAAAACAAAAATAAACGCATGGATAAAAACCATACTTTAGTTTTCGATGAAGTTATTTTGAAACAATTAAAGAAAGTTGCAAAAAACAACCAAATAAAACAAATTCTAAAAAACATGTTCGATAAATTGGAGCTAGTTGGTCCATTTGCAGGAAAGCTTCTTGATTCGCAATTGTTTATCTATGAAGTTAAAAATATGCATCCTCCAATAAGGCTTTATTTTAAGCACAACATAAAAACAAATGAAATTTATGTGTTTGAATTTGAGATGAAAACTGATTCAGAAAAACAGCAAAATACAATAGAAAAACTAAAGAAAAAGCATTAAAATCCTAAATCTTTTCTTGTAAATTTCTTGCTTGTCGATATATTATTCTCGAATTCCAACAATCTCTTATACACCTTAGAATCCCTTAATGTTTCTATCTCCTCTTTCATCTTCTCGAATTCTGCTTTCGGCATTGTTATCGTATCCATAGTAGTATTAATTAACATGAATTTATAAAGTTTTTTAATATGACAGAAAGCGGCTTACAGCTACTCTACAAATTTTTTCTATTTAGAATTTAAAAAAAGAATAAAAGAAAATAAAAAACATTCAAATTTATCTGAATGCTTTAATAAAATTATGAAGATTATGCTTCATTTCAGGGCAGTGCTCTTTCTCTTTGGCATATATTCTCGAAGTAAGGTCATAAAGATCTATATCGAAATGTGCTCTACCTAGTGCTTTTTGAGAACGATACATATTGATAGCTCCTCTTTTTGCTGTTTGCCAGTCTGTAAGAGAGCTAAATTTTTCGCCTAATGGACTATGCTCTTCACCCAAATTTCCTACTTTGAAAAATTTATACTTGAAATCATCATATGATGTTGATCGTTCATATATGTATGCTCCTTGCCAAAATCTATTGCTTGTCTCCAAAGAGTTTAATGTGCGCTCATAAATTTTAGTGCAAATTTCTTGTCTGATTATGTGGTGGGTATTCTTAATTGTGTTTGGCAGATTCTGCACAGCTAAATCCATTCTTGCCCAACCCATTACAACTTTTGTGCTAAGTTCTAGTGCTTTATCTTCAATCCAAGATGGTTGATATGTTGTTCCTACGTGTGTTCCGTAATGTATTGCTATTTCTTTTGCCATGTTTATCCCCTTTGTTTTTTTCGTTATGGTTTGTTTTGGATGTTCTTCTTTGCCTCTGTGATGTACTCTTCGCCTTTTTTATCTATTTATACGCCAAATAATATACATTTATGTATACCAATAGCTATTTATGTATGTGGTTATATATAAATATTTCGTTTTGTGTTTATTTTTCAAAAACCAAGCACAAAAATTATAAATAAAAGAGGATTTCTAAACTTATGACACCACAAGATCTGTATTTGAAAGGAAAAAATAAAGAAAATATCCCTTTTCATCCTATGTATGATAAACCCATAACAAATCCTTGTTATTATCTCTTATATCCTGAAATTAAAAAACAAAAGGAAAAACCCGACTCCAGATCTGGTTAGTAAAAAATAGTCAAAACATTTTTAAACAATCTTATTTTTCTATAACTATGTCACAAGATAAAATATCAATGCCTTCAAGTGGTGCAGGTTTAACAAGATACTTTGATGATTATAAAAGCAAGATCGAAATTAAACCAGAGCACGTAATTGTTCTGATTGTTTTAGTGATTTTAATCGAGGTTATTCTGCACTGGCAGGGCAATGCTTGGTTCGGATTGCAATAAACAGCATACAAATAAAATGATGCCAAACATGAATTCTAAACAGATGGCTCAAGCCATGAAGAGAATGGGTATTCAGCAGAAAGAGATGGATGCTGATGAAGTTATAATCAAATGTAAAGATAAGACTATTGTCATAAAAAATCCATCTGTATCCTCTGTAAATATGATGGGGCAGAAAAATTATCAAATCTCTGGCAATGAAGAAATCCTGGAGCAAGAAGCAGAAATAAACGAAGATGATATTCAAACAGTCATAGATCAAACAGGCGCAACAAAAGAGATTGCTTTAAAGATGCTCAAAATCACAAATGGAGATATTGCAGAAGCAATTTTGAATTTAAAAGAAGAGTAAATTTTCCGATTTTTTCTAAATATTTTCTCACTTGTGTTCCAAACTAATTTTCACTACATTCGAATTTCCCTTTGGGACTTTCTCTTTAAACGACTTTGCACGGATATTCACTTCGGATGTTTTTTTTCCCAGAATTCGAATTTTTC
>CAZSEK010000031.1:0-11619 GCA_964605945.1 uncultured Methanosarcinales archaeon | reverse complement strand
AACTGACCCACTACGCCTAACCATCGACCAGTCCATAAACTTTATATAACTAAAAAAATAATAATTAATATAACATGAAACCAGACAAGGAAATAAAGAAGGAATTCAAGATTGAAGCTTCTAAGGAATATGAAAAGTATTATGCTGTAAAAAGCCTAAAAGAAGTAGGTTTTCATAGACATCAATGTTCTCATTGCAAAAAGCATTTCTGGTCAACAAAAGAAAGAGAAATTTGCGGGGATGCAGAATGCAATAAAGGTGTTTCTTTATTCTCAAAAACGATTTCAAGAAATAAACTAACATATATTGAGGTCTGGGAATCATATAAAAAACATTTTACAAGTTTAGGTTATACAGCAATAAACAGATATCCTGTTATTGCAAAATGGAATCCAACAACTGATTTCACAATAGCATCTATTGCAGCATTCCAGCCTTATGTTATTTCAGGAGAGACAGAAGCACCTGCAAAAAAATTAGTAATTCCTCAATTTTGTTTAAGATTCGGCGATGTTGATAATGTAGGAATCACAGGTGCACACTGCACAGGATTTGTGATGATAGGACAGCACGCATTTGTAAAGCCAGAAGAATGGAACCAGGAAAAATTTTTCAAAGATATTTATGATTACATAACCAAAATTGTTGAATTAGATAAAGACGAGCTTGTTTTGCATGAAGATGCGTGGGCAGGAGGAGGAAACTTCGGACCATGCATGGAATTTTTCTCAAATGGAATAGAATTATTCAATCAAGTCTACATGATGTTCGAGCAGACAGATACAGGACGAAGAGAATTAAAATTAAAAGTCCTTGATATGGGTTTGGGAATGGAAAGAATTGCGTGGTTCTCGCAGGGAACAGCAACATTATATGACGCAGTATTTCCGACAGTCATCGAATATCTCATAGAATCAACACAAGTAGAATTTGACACAGAATTATTTAAAAAATTCGCACCATTTTCCTCATTATTAAATGTTGATGAAGTTGAAGACATAAATAAAACATGGAGTGAAATTGCTGAAAAATTAAAAATAAATGTTGCTGAATTAAAAGATAAGATAATGCCTATGACTGGAATATACAGCATTGCAGAACACAGCAGAGCATTATTATTTGCAATTACAGACGGAGGACTTCCAAGTAATGTTGGCGGATTTTATAATTTAAGAGTTATTTTCAGAAGAATGATGTCATTCATAGAAAAATTCGAATGGAATGAAAAAATAGATCTTAAAAAAGTTTTAAGAATGCATGCGCAATATCTTGATCCACTATTTCCTGAATTAAACGACGCTGTAAATGAAGTGAATGAAATTCTGGAATTTGAAAAGAAAAAATATTATGAAAGCAGAGAAAGAGCAAAAAACATAATTAAATCAATTATTGCAAAGAATGAAAAAATCACAACAGAAAAATTAATCGAATTATATGACAGCAATGGAATAAACCCTGAAGAATTAAAAGCAGAAGCAATGAAAAACAAATTAGAAATCATCGTCCCTGACAATTTCTATAAACTAATTGCTGAAAAACATGAAAATGAAACAAAAGACAAATTGAAAATTGAAAATGAAGACCTAATAAAATCTGAAACTGAATCAAATAATAAAAAAGAATTAAACAACACTGCAACAAAAAAACCAAAACATTTTGATGTTCCTGATGTTGCAACAGAAGCATTATTTTTTGAACATTTTGATTTGATTGATTTCAAAGCAAAAGTCCTGAAAATAATTCATGATAAAGAGGAAAATAATTACAAAGTTGTTCTTGACAGAACAGCATTTTATCCAACATCAGGAGGACAGCTGCATGATTTAGGAAAAATAGGAAATTGCGCAGTTATAGATGTTTTCAAACAAGGTTCTGTAATAATACATACATTAAAACATGTTGATTTCAAAGAGCATGCGAAAGTACATGGACGAGTAGAGTTTGAAAGAAGAATGCAGTTAGCCCAGCATCATACTGCAACACACATTTTAAATGGTGCTGCAAGAAAAATATTAGGAAACCATATTTGGCAGGCAGGAGCTTCAAAAACACTTGAGAAAGCAAGACTTGACATAACACATTATGAAAACTTAACATCTGAACAAGTATCGCAAATAGAAGATTTGGCAAACAGAATAGTCAAAGAAAATCTTCCTGTATATAAAACCCTTATGAAAAGAAATCTTGCAGAAGCAAAATATGGATTTAGATTATATCAGGGAGGAGCTGTTCCAGGAAAAGAGCTAAGGGTTGTTGACATAATAGGATTTGATGTTGAAGCATGCGGAGGAACACATCTTGACATAACAGGAGATGTAGGTAAAATCAAGATTTTAAAAACATCAAAAATTCAGGACGGCATTGTAAGAATTGAATTCACTGCAGGAAATGCGGCAGAAAAAACAAGAGAAATTGCAGAGAACTCTCTTGAAGAAATTGCAGCAGTTTTGAACTGCACAATCAAGCAGATTCCTTCAAGAACACAGGAATTATTTGACAAATGGAAAAAAATAGTAAAAAAAGGTTCTGATGAAAAATTTGAATTGATTTCTGTCGAAGAATTTAAAGAAGGGGATAATAAAATACTTCCAAAAACAGCAAACATATTAAAGACTCAGCCTGAACATATTTTAAAAACAATAGAACGATTTTTGAAAGAAATTTACGAGAAAGGAAAAAAAGAATAAAAATAAAGAAAAAACCAATACATTTAAAAATATTAAAAATAAACAATTATTTAATAATATAAAAATAACATGAGTTCTGAAAGTAGTTTTCCAACAGAGGAAAAAAAGAGGTTAAATAGATTAACCTCTAAAATAATTTCTGGAAAATACAAACAAGAAGATGCTGACCATCTTGAATATTTAATATGGTATTGGTTTGAAGTTAATTCAAGAGAACTTATAGATGAATTAAAACAACAAGGAACAATAAATCTTATAAAGAACTGTAAAAGCATTGATGAATTTCTAAAATGGATACCGACTTATGGAAAAGAAGAGATAGACCAAGATCTTAAATTAGAATATGAATTAATAAGAACCGGCAATTTCCATTCAATAGACTTTATTAATGAATATCTCCAAGAATATCATCATTCTTCATTTGAATTTAAAGAATCTGTCGTTACAGGTGCAAATTACCTTTTAAACAAATTAAAAAATTCTAAAAATCAAAAATTCAACAATTGGGCAGCAAAATATGCTGTTTTTTCTTATTTAACTGAAGAAAATGTCAATAAAGAAATAATTAATACTCAAAATCAAGAGTTTGAAAATATTTTGAAAGAACATACGAAAAAAGAAAGTGAAAAGTACTTCATTAAAAATATTAGAAAAATAAAATTCCATCTTGATTATGTTAAAATCACAAACAATATTTTTAATGAAGATTTATCAAATCATCCATATAAAAAACAACTAAAAGAGGACACTCTGAAAGAACTTGATAATATTATTGAAAACAATGAAATAATTAGGCAATTTCAACAAATAGACAAAAAGGAATATATCCTTGAAGATGAAGAAGCGATTGAACTTTTAAAAAATAAAATGGATTATCTAATCAAACATTATCTTGTTGAATATATAATGAAAATAGAGAAAAAATTAACAAGCAATAACCCGCAAGTCATCATAGATCTTTTGGCTTCAAATTATAACGGAAATATAAAATCTTATGTTAAAATTATAGCTTAAAGTTTATTTAATTTAAGAAGGAAGTTCTTCTTTTTGTTTTAATATGGGTTTTGGTTTAGGACAGAAATTTTCAATATAAAAATCCATCCAGTTAGGCACCATTTGCCAGGCCCAACAACCCGAATATAATCCATGTTCAATCATCAAAGTGTTCTGAGTATAATATTCCATACCATAGACTGAACGTATTCGTTCTCTTTCTTCATCCAACAATCTAATTCCTGCCAAATAAGAAAGTTCAATAAATACCCTATGAATTTCTTTTTCTTCAAAAAGATCTGATTGCATAATGTTTAAATTTTCGTTATTAGTTATTTTAATCATTTCTTTAATAGCATCAAAACCATTATTTTCACGTCTTTCTCTCAAAAGCAATAATTGATATAAATCCCCAAAAACAGCACCATACTTTAATTTCATATTGGAAGTTTCCTCTAAATATTTTAATTCTTCATTAGTCAAAGAAGATCTTAATGTTTCAAGTTCAGGTATTTTTTTAATTAATGCCAATTGAATCTCATTATCTTTTATATATTTAATTGAATAAAATTCTGATTCGGAAGCCAGACCTTCAATAAGAGGAGAAGTAACCATTGTTCTTTGATTCGGCGTTGTCCCCCGAAGAAGTTTAGGCATCGAATCCGAACAATAATTATGCCATTCATGAGTTCGTTCATGACTTAAACGAGAAAAAACAAAACCAAGATTTAATCTTAATTGTTTTTTTCGTGAATATTTATACACTTTCACATCCTGTCTGGATATATTTAACCCTGTTTCTTCACCAAACTGGGTTTTATCATCTGAATTTATATCTATTTTTGAAAATGAAAAATCTTTGGGAATATTCATTTTGGATTGAAACATTTTAGTTACATTTTCATCTACATAATTGATATTTCTATCAATTTCTTCGACACCTATATCTTTAGTATCCCCTAAATCAAGTTCATAATCATTAAAATATAACTCGTGCAAATCTGCCCACCATCTTTCTTTATATTTGAAATTAGACGCATAATCTACCTGTCTTTGAAATGCGTCTTTACCTAAAATAAAATTACAAACAGGAATCAAATTCATATGATTTTTAGTATCAAAAAAATATTTTAAAAAAAGTTCTTGAGCATGAAGTTGAATCTTAGCATTATTTGAATAAAGACTATCGAATTTTGAAAAAGCACCAGATTCTTGAATTGCCATTAAATATAATTGCAATTCAGATGATTTTTCAATCAACTCATTTGCCGCATAAGGATTACTGCAATTAGGCATTAACTCTAAAAACTGAGAAAATCTGTATTGATAATCTACAATTTTATCTTCTAATTTCTTTAAATCTTCATTTTCTACTTTACAAATTTCAGATATTTCTGTCATTTTATTTCACCAGCATATTGTATATTTGTTCCCAATCATCTATTCTGAATAATTTTGTTCCTTCATATTTATCAAGTTTGTTTATGAGAATTGATTTTGATTCGTAATCTTTGTTATCAAGTTTTTTATTGTCTCCCGCATTCATTTTATTCCAAGGATGATTGTACAGTATGACAGTAAGTGTGCTGTTTTTCTTTGAATTCAACAAAGTCAAAGCATTGTCGGGGTTGTCTTCAAAAAATAAAAAAATATTTCTCTTATGTGTTGCTTCATGTTTTTTGCCGTTAAAAATCAATTCATCCGGCTCAAACTTTATGTACTGCATCCATTTTTCTGTTGCTGATTTTCCATCAATATAAAATCCATCTCCTCTTGCGGTTGCAATAGATACATCATGAAGTATTTGGAATTTTTTTAATGATTGTACACAAAAAGGAAATGGCTCCATTGTTTCAAGCTCTCCTTTAGCCTCTATATCAAGAAATATTTGCTTAAGATATTTATTTGCTTCATCTTTTGAATAACCCAAATCTGTAAAAAAAGAAAGATTCTCCATTCTGTCAACAACAACATCTTTACCTGTGAATGTATTTTGATGTTTTTCATTAATTCTTTTCAAAATAGAAGGCACCAAAGAAGTCATAACACCATCAATATCAACCATAATATTTCCTAAAAGGGTTCTTATTCTGTTTTCAAGTATTGCTTTATGTATATTTGTTCTTGATGAATATATATCAACCATATTATATCTACCTTATTTATTTTCTTATAAACAATTGCGCCTTCTCACCCATCGAAAACAGTATATCAACGTAATTGGTTTATATAGTTTTCTATTTATCACTATTTTTAAATAGTATATGTGGCCAATATAAATAAAAGAAATATAGAGAGCAAGTATTCCTCCATAAATTTTATAAATAAAACATAAACTCAAATACTATGCCTCACATAGTAAGAGAAAGTCATCTAGAAACAATATGCTGCAACTGCAAGCATCAAGGTAAAAAAGAACTCACCTTGCTGCATCACCACCATAAAACATACATAGTCATAAAATGCATCAGTTGTGGATATGAAACCATAAAACTCAGAAAAGAAATAGAATTCAACAACAGATTTGAATTTATGTAAATAAAATAATTAAAAAATCAAGAAACTTAATCATCATCCATCTTCGTCGTAATAATTGGTTTTTCTTTTACAATAACTGTGTGTTCTGCCTGACTCACTAAGCAGTGTTTTGTTTCTACAAGAGGAGGATATTCATGAATCATTCCGTTGTTTTTCATTTCATTAAAAGCAAATCTTATTTTTGCCAAAGAATGTTTTTTTGTAAGCCATCTTGTTGTAAATGGAAGTCCTTTAAATTTCTGTATATCTTTCAAAATATCTCTTGTAAAATTATTTCTTACGGGTTTTTGATTAACAAGACCAAACAATGTTGCATTAGAACTTTCATATATCATGCCGTGGCCTGATGTTGCAAAAGGCTCTATTGCAATTAGTTGATTTTCCTGAAGTTCTGTTTTATCTTGAGTATTAAAATTCGGCACTGTTGGAGGTTCATGTACTGAATATTTTCCCAATCCATGACCTGAAAGATTTTTTATAGGACTCAAATCATATTTAGCGATTGATTCTTGTATGATAAGACCTATTTCTCCTAAAGTTACGCCTGTTTTTATTATATTCAATGTATTTTGCAGTGCATCTTCTGAAGCTTTTTTAAGATTTAACAGTTCTTCATATTTTTGATTATCTTTTTCAAAAATAATTGTTGCTGCAGTATCTCCTATTATTCCATTTATATGAACTCCTAAGTCTAATTTAAGAATATCTGTTGAATTTATTATTATCTTTTCATCCTGCAAAGGACAGAAATGCGCCGCAGCATCATTAAAAGAAATCTGAGCAGGAAATGCTATTCCTCCATTATTGTCTTGTGTCTTTTCTGTTATGAATAACTCTATTTTATCAAGACACTCAACTAAATCTGAGCCTGGCTGAATTAGTTTTTTTCCATATTCTATTGCCTGACCTGCAATTTTACCTGCTTGTTTTGCATACTCTATTTCTTCTTGTGTTAATATCATTATTTCTCTTTAATCAATAGTATTTACATTAAATAATTATCAAGAAAGATTATATAAATGTTTCGACTCATCGAAACAGTTTGGAATGTTAATGAGAAAATGTTTGGATTTTCTAAATATTTTTAAAAAAACATAATTTAATAAGAAAATGTTTTGTTATTTTTTCTTAGAGAAAACCTTTTCATATTCTTGTTTGTAATCTATACCTATAGCAATCAACATTTCAGTTGCAGCTTGTATTCTAAGTTGAATAGTTCCTTGATTACTTAAGTACATTTGATTAATTCTGTCTAAATTATCATAGCCTTCATTATCTCTGTTTAATTTTGCCGTTCTTTTTGCACTACCTATTGCAACAGAAATCATCATGTGTTGTTGTTTTAATTGTTCTGGAATTTCTTCATGTTTAATTTCATCTATTGATGGAAGAGATTTGACTTCTGCATATGGTGCTTGCTGAATTTCTTGTTTAGGTGGCCAAAAACGATCAGCAATTATCTGGTTTAATAATGAATCAAATTTCTCTTGTGATTGTTTATCAGTAGGAGGACTTCTAAGTCTTGCATTATAGTTGCTTAATGTTTGATATTTTTGTTTAAAACCATCACTGTTTATTTTGGTTCCAAAATTAGGATCTTCGCTCATTGCTGAAATCAATTCATCTATATGATTTGAAACTTCCTCAAAAAGATTTAGGTATTCAACACATGTTTCTGGATGTTTTTGTTCTTTTATTTGTGGTTTTTGTTTAGGCTGTACATCAGGAAGTATTTGTTCGATTGATTTGAGGGATTTAGGCTTGACATTAACCGTATTTATTTTATCTCCAATTTCTGAAAGATATTTTTCTGTTTCCTTTGTATCAGCTGTCATTTTTTTAAAAATATCATCCCATGAGTTTTTTTCAGCATCTTGCAAAACACATCCTTGTTTTAAATAGTTTAAAATAATCTGTTCTCTTTCTGGCCATTTTTCCACTGGAGCAAACTTTAATCTTTCATAAAGAGCAACATACGGGGCCATCGTGGATGTTATACTTGATATCATTTTGTTTTTTTCTGCACTTAGTTCAAAAAGTGATTTATATTCAAAAGAAACCCCAACAATAGAATCTGTTGTATCAACTAAATAAAGAAAGACTTGACGTCTGATTTGAGTTTCCTCAGGAACAAGTTTATCAGATTTATTGTTCATCTTAGGTATTTTTTTTGCATCTTTTCCCATTATATCTATAAGTTTAAAGCTCGCATCACACATCAAGGTTTCAACAAAATATTTTTTTATTTTCTCATCTATTTGTTCTTGGCCAGATTCAGAAGTTAATACAAATCCAGGAAAATGATAGAATGGTTCTGTTCTAGCACTATCTTTAATTATTAGATATCCTTCTTCGGTCCTATGTAATAATATTACGAGTCCTTCTAATGTTTTGTGTGCTAATGTTTTGTGTTCCATGTGAAATTATTCAATTAATTTATAACTGCAACTAATATATAACCGCAACAACAACTCTCTGCAGTTGAGAAAATCTTATTTTCCCCGGATCTGCTTCTGGATTGTTGTCTCCTTTCATTATAAAATAAACTCCTTTGTCATCGTATGATTTTTCAATAACCCTGTGAATGATAGTTCCGTCTGCATAATCTGACTTATATGAGACAATATCTCCTACATTTACTTCATCAGAAGTTTTAGGAACAATCTCTATTGCATTTGCTCTTGAGCTTAGCACAGGTTCCATGCTGTGTGTGTCTGTAAAAGAGGCCCATTCTGCATTTTTTATATCTAAAATTATATTTGAGCTATAAACACCTATTTGGTTTTCTTTTACCCAATCACTTGGACTTGCTACTTCATCTGTTCTGATATTTAAATCTTTTTGAGAAATTATCTGAAAGGGCTGTTCTGTATTGATTTTTGCATATATGTTGCTAGTTAATATTCCTAGTATGAACATCGAAACTAACATCAAGGCTTTAAGCCACCTTGTTCTATATATAAAATACATAATAATCCCCCAACAATTGTTACTATGGAATGGTATATGAATTAGTATTTATAAAGCTTTTGGTTATTAACTATAGAATGGTTACACTATGAAAATAAGGTGTGAAAATACACATTACATCGCTGTATTATCTTCAACCATCTCTTCCAAAACAGTATTTTCAAGAATCTCTATTGCTGCTTTGATAAAAGGCTCTTCAAAATCAGAATCTATAACTGCTCCTGATGCAAAACTATGGCCTCCTGATGTGCCATGATTAATTTTTTCTATTATTTGTGTTATTATGCTTTGCAAATTAACATTTTCAGGATTTCCTGAAATTCTTAATGAAATTTTCGTTGTTCCATCATAGTTTTTTGCCAAAGATAGTATGAACATATTTTTTTTCATCTCTGTTGATTTTGAAAGTATAGACCCTAATGTTCCAATCATCGTCGGCAAAACATCCTCTCCTGCGTTTATTATCATGTATTTTTTATTTTGAATTATTTTATCAGAATTGTTTATATTTTCTTTGTACCAATTCATTGCATTTACAATTTCTTTCCTGTATTCAAGCAGATTCTGCATTGCAAGCATTTTCATTTTTTTATCATTTAAGCAAGCGCCTATGCCAATAGATGCTTTATTAAGCCTGCCACATGAATTAAGCAATGTTGAAAATTCTTTTGCATCTCTGAATGGACTGTCTTCCTGCTCACCAATTAAAAGATAAGCATTTGCAAATATTGCATCAGGATTTTTTTCATTTGCTCTTTTCATTATAATTCCTGCAATAAGTTTTTTCTTTTCATCTTCATTTAAATCGGCTATTTTTTTCCAGTTATTGGGATTATTTTGAAAACTTGAACTATTTTTTAAATTTAATTTTGGATTTATCCCTAAATCAAGCAGAAATTGTATTGCGCTTGATTCTGATCCTGTTATTCCTGGAATCAAAACATCAGAACTATACTGCAATAGTTTATGTATTGGTTTTGTTTGAATACCAAAAAATTTCAGACCTTTTTTCACTTCAACAAGTTTATTTTCAAGCGCAATCTCCAAAATTTCCTGATTTAATTTTTTAAAACCATCATGCTCCTGAACATCACCTATTGCACCGACAACAGCAATTCTCGACATACCGATATTTTTATCTTTTGTTAAATATGACGTAAATAAAAATACAACACCTGAACCAGCTATTTCAACAGAACCATCTATTCCAAACATGTGAGGATTAACATGAGTAATCTTGTCGTGGTTTATTGTTGATTGCAATGTATGATGGTCAAGTATAAATATTTCCTTTGAATCAAGAATTTTTGCTATGCTGTCAAGGTTGCTTGAACCCAAATCAACAAAAACAAAATATTTTTCATTTTCTTCTTTTAATGCATCTAAATGCTCTTCAGTTATAGCCGGCAAAACAGACAAAGAATATTTGTAATTTTCCTTCATAAGCGCATTAATCAATATTGCCGCAGCGCATATTCCATCAGAATCAAGATGAGATATTATTTTTATTGATTCATTTTTCGGGATTTTTTTGAATTTTTCAGCAGCATTCTTTAAAGCATCTTTAAATTCAGAATATTTTGCTTCAGAATTCATATTTTCAGATTTTTTATCGTCTGTGCTGTTTTCCATCTATTTTAAGAAAAGAAATTTGTTTAAAAATGTTGTTGTTATATGAAACATATTACAAAAATAAATAAACAAGAAATAAAAACAAAAGAAAAAAAAGAAAAAACAATACGCAATTATACGTAAAGTTTTGCTTTGCTTACATCGTATTTCCAATCTGCAGGCAATCTTCCTGTTCTTTTGTAATATTTAATAAGTCTATGGATTTTTGCTTCTGTAATTTGAAGTCCTCTTAAAGCAACTTTATCCTGTTTATTTTCATCCATATGTTTTTTGATGAAAATTAACTTCTTGATTAATGCCAGCAAATCTTCTGGAATCTGAGGCAATGCTTTTTTATCTGCTAAAATCTGAGTTATGCTTTTGTTGCAGACGATTTTTACATCAGGGATTCCATACACATCTCTTAGATGAAGTCCTATTTGTGAAGGTGTCTGCCCTTCTTTCAATAATTTTACAATAAGCATTTCTATTTCTTTTGCTCCGTATCTTGCCCATGAAGGCACTGCTTTCTTAATTGGCTTTTTACTTCCTGCTTTTCCTTTTGCTCCTGAATATCTTTTCGACATTTTATACCTCTATCATCTTATTTAATGATTATTTAACCAAATTATATCTTATCTGGTTTTTGTTTTTTATCTTATCGAGAAAGAGCTATCTTTCCCAGCGTAGTCTTGCTTTCACAATTCTACCTATCGTGCTATATGAATGGAATAAAAAAGCATTTATAAATGTTTGGATAATATCGGATGTGGGACAAAAATAATTAATCTTTTACTATAATTACATAAACTCTTCTACC
>CAZSEK010000030.1:0-11794 GCA_964605945.1 uncultured Methanosarcinales archaeon | reverse complement strand
CTTCGTTTGCCTAACGAAAGATACCCCGCACTTTAGTGCGGGGAGGTTCATTTTTTAATTTTATCCATTAACTTCTTCTAAACCTGTCTGGATAATCCTGAATGTGCAGGAGTTGCCTTCTTTTATAGAACGATGTTTGACTATTGTTGCTTTTCTTAAATCTCCTTTTAATTTTTGGATTTCCAAAAGAACTCTGCTCCAGTATTTTGTGACATCTCCACCGACTGTTTTTACTTTATCTCTATCCTCGAAATCAGAATAAACTTGATTTGTTAATATGACTGGTATTTTTCTTTTTCTTGCAATTTCAGTTAGTGTCGCCATCTGCATGCTTAATTCGCGATTTACATTTTGGACATCATTCGACACACCCATTTCTAGTCTATAAAGTGCCGCAATAGAATCAATAATAATCAATCCGAAACCTTCATTTATGTTTTTCTTTAAATATTCAAATGCTTCTTTTTGCTCATTGTATGTTGTAGGGGTTAGGAATATAGTTCTTGATAAAACTTCTTCATATGTTGGGCAGATTTGTTTGAATCTTGCTAATGAGAAACTTCCTTCTGTATCTATATATATTATTTTTTTATTTTTTAAATGTGCCATCGCCAATAAACAGAAATTTGTTTTGCCTGCGCCTGGTGGGCCATAGATTGTTGTGATAACATCATGTTCATATCCTCCATCAAGAAGAGTATTTACAAATCCAGCACCTGAAGATATTTTCATAATTTAAGAACTATGAAGATGTTTAAAAATTTGACTAAAAAGCGCCGCAACCTTTCGTTCATTAGATTATTTTTATTATAAGACAATTCCTACTGGAACTTCCTTGTCTTATTGATGTAATTATTGAATATCGCTCACTTAGGGTAGTGGCGCTTTTTCATTCAATACTCTAAAAATAGCAACACTTTTAAACTATAAATCCCCTCTAATACATATGGATTTTAAGAAGAAAATAAAGAAAATTTACAAATCAGCAGGTTTCTGGCTAATTGTGTTATTTTTGTTGATTTTAATCGCAAGATTAGTCTTGGTTTTTCAAAATCCTTATTTTAATTATGAAGTTTATTTTGATTTAAGACAGGCAGAGCATGTAATGACGACAGGACTTCCTTTGTATGATGATCCTTTGAGTTATGGAGGAAAAATACATCTTTTTGCTCCTTTGTATTATTATCTTTTGGCTTTTTTTGGCTTTATATTTTCTTTGGAAACAGCAGCAAAAATACTTCCTAATGTTCTGGCATCACTGCTTGTGTTTTTAGTTTATGCTCTTTCATTAAAACTTACAAAACATCCTCATATATCATTTATCACTGCATTTTTTTCAGCAACAATACCTATTTTGTTTTTTAATATGAATGGAACAGGACTGAATTATCTTGCCCTGCTTCTTGTTTTGGGAGTAATATACTGTATTTTTAGGATTAATGAACGAAAATATGTTGATTATGCATTGATACTTATGTTTTTTCTTGTTTTGACGACGCCGTTGGCGTTTGTCCTTATGATAGGACTCTTATTTTACCTTATGTTATCTAAAACAGAAAATATTGAGATTGAGATGAAAGAGCTTGAATTAATTTTATTTTTCACATTCCTTGTTTTTTGGCTGAATCTCCTAATATATAAACGAGCATTCCTTCAGCACGGGTTTTTTGTTATCTGGCAAAATACCCCCATTTCTATGCTTTCAAATTTCTTTTCTCAGCTGACATTTATAGAAACATTTATTGCAATAAGCATAATTCCTATGATTCTCGGACTCTACGCAATTTATTCAGCACTTTATCTTCAAAAAAATAAAAATACACTATTGCTGTTGGGATTTGCGTTGGCAACATTTGTTTTGCTTTGGTTTAAGTTAATAACTTTTGTGATGGGCTTGATTTTCTTGAGCACAGCGTTAGTCATATTAAGTTCTTTTGCACTAAAAAGACTGGATGTTTTCATAGACAAATCAAAACTTAAGAATCAAAAGAAAACATTCCTTACTTTATTGATGGTTATTTTTGTGATAACTGCTCTTATTCCTTCATTCTTATTCGCAGTCAACAGGGAAAATCAGACACCCACATCAAAAGATATAGCTGCTCTTAACTGGGCAAGCAAAAATACACCTGAAACATCGACTTTTGTTTCTACTGTAGAAGAAGGCAGTCTTGTTCAATATTATGCAAAAAGAAAAACAGTGATGGATTCTGACTTTCTTCTTGTGAAAAACATAGATAAACGATCAAATGATTTAGACAAAATATATACAACAAAGTTTGAGACAGAAGCAATAGCATCATTAAATGGATTTCAGGCAAATTACATATTTTTCAGTCAATACGCATCTCAAAAATATGGTGTTGAAGAGTTGATATACACATCCGACAAGGATTGTTTTTTAGAGGCATATTCATTTTATTCAAAAATATATTATCTTGGATGCAAGCTGAAAAGCAAATAAATGACGCATCAATATAGGGCATAAAAAATGAAACTAAATATAAAAAATAAAAAAACAGCAAATTTAGTACTGATACTTCTTTTGACAATAGCAATACTTATAATTCCTTATTTCATAAGATCATTGAATAGTATGCCTTTGATACCAGATGAAACTTCTTATTATAATTTAAGGGTATTTAATGATGTGAAAAATTTTGATTTTTTTGATGTACTTGAAAACAGGAAGGTACCAATAAATATACTTTATTTCATGCCGTTTGAATTATCTGAGCTGGCAGCAGGAATACTTTCTATTCTCCTTGGAGTGGGTTCGTTTATATTTGCATATCTTATCCTAAAAAAACAGAATCTCGAGCAAAAAAACATATATGCAATATGTCTGCTTTTAGTCATCTCACCGATTTTCATCTACATATTCAGCTCTTTTAATTTTTACTCTGTTATTATTTTTTTGAATCTCATAGGGCTTTATTTTCTGCTGGATGAAAAACCATTGTTAAGTGCACTATTCTTGTGCCTCATACCATTTATAGATTTTTATGGAGCTCTTGTAAGTTTTGTTTTCTTGGCTATGTTTTTAATATTAAATCACAAAATACTTAAAAATTACAAATATTTTTTCGGTTATCTTGCATTCGCTTTGGTTGTTAGTTTTGTGTTGAATTCCATATCTGGATATTTTAAAGGATCATTCCTGAATATTTATGGGATAACAAATCTTATAACAGATGTTGGAGCAAACATAGGATTCTCATTCTCGATGGTGATATTATTTGCAATAGGTTTTATGCTTTTGTGGGAAAAAGGCCCGAAAAATCTTGTGATTTATTTCCTGATGATTTTATTTTTTATCATCTCATTTTTTTCAGAATTACTAAGGATATATTTTAATTTCGTACTAGTTATATATGCGGGGGTTGCTTTTGTCTATTTGACTAAACGAAAATGGTCGATAAATTTAATCAAGAAAATAACATTGCTTTTGATAATTTGCAGTATGCTTTTTTCAACAACATCTTATATATCCAGGCTTGTTGTTTCAGAGCCTTCATCTGAATTTGTAACTGCGATGGCATTCTTCAAAACAATTCAAACAGAAGAAGAAGGAGTGCTTTCATCGTCTGAAAACGGGCACACAATAGAATATTTCGCAGGAAAAGAAGCTTTCTTAACTTCTAAAACCAAAATATACAATACATCCAAAATAGAGGTTTTTGATGTTTTGGTTGCATCAAGAAATTTGGAGCGTACAGAAGAGTTATTCTCTCAAAACAATATAAAATACATAGTTATAGATGTTAATTTTAAGAAATATCTTGAAAATGCAGACGGGTTGTGGTTTTTAATACATAATACCGGTGTTTTTACAAAAATTTATTTTAATGATTATGTTGAAATTTGGGAGTATCAGAAAGAACCAATAAACATATATTGAATAATAACAAATAATAAAAACAAAACAAAATAAACAATAAAAAGAATATACTGAATAAATTCAACAATCAATAAATAATTCAACAATAAATAACAATATACTGAATAAATTCAACAATCAAATAAAGGTGTTATGAAATGAGTTTTGATTTAATCGGAGCATTGGTTTGGTTTGCATATTTTATCTCTTTATTTTTCTTAGTTTATTGGTTGATATATATTTTTGAAAAAAAAGATGAAATGAAAAAAGATTTAAAACGCAATAAACCAAACTTATTAATTTTTCCGATGATTTCTATTGTAGTTCCTGCATATAATGAAGAATGGCACGTCATTAAGACTTTAAATTCTTTAATAAAATTAGATTATCCGCACGAAAAATTAGAATTAATTGTAGTTAATGATTATAGCAAAGACAATACTGAAAAAATTGTCAGAGAGTTTATAAAAAATCAGAAAAAAAATCCCAAAATAAATAAAATTTCTCTCAAATTAATTAATCATCCAACAAATAAAGGAAAAGCAGAGGCGTTGAATACTGCCGTAGAACATGCAAAAGGAGAATTTTTTGTATGTATAGATGCAGACAGCATTGTAGAAAAAAACGCTTTAATTCACATGGTTGATATGTTTCAAAAAGATAAAAAACTCGCAATAGTTACACCTGTTATGAAAATTCATGAACCAAAAACCACGATTCAAAAATTTCAAAGATTAGAATATATGACTGCTATGTTGGTTTCAAGAATGATGGGATATATGGATTGTATGTATGTTGCGCCAGGACCATTTAGTATGTATAGGATTTCTATTTTGAAAAAATTAGGAAACTTTGACGGAACTCACAATATTGAAGATCAAGAAATTGCCTGGAGAGCGCAGAAAAATCATTATAAACTAAGACAGTGCCCAAAAGCATTTGTTTACACAGTCGGCCCCCACAATGTAAAAAAATTCATTAGACAAAGAACAAGATGGTATAGAGGTTCTATGATGACAATGTATGATTATAAACACATTGCATTGAATAAAAAATATGGTGATTTTGGGTTATTTCAGTTTCCATTGATGATTTTAGCTTATTTTCTTTCATTAATTGCTCTGACAGCATTTGCATATTATGTGTTAAAACCAATATTAAAAGGATTGTATGATTGGTTTTTAATCAATTTTGATGTTTTAACAGACATTAAAAATTGGAAATTCACCTTCAATATTTTAGACATAGAAATCACACAGATTTTGGTTATTTATGCAGCATTGCTTATAACTGTTATTTTACTTTATTTTGCAAGCAGACTCAGTAATGAAAAAGTCAGAAAATATGGAAGTCTTTATATAATACCTTATTTTTTTGTATATTATGTAATATTGAGTTTAATATTAGTTAAAACTTTTTTTGAAATAATTTTCAAAATAAAACAAAAATGGTAAAGGTGTGGGCGAGGATTTAAAATGAAAGTACAACGAAATATAAGTTCAGGAAGAATATTTATTGCTTTAATCATAACTGTTTTGATTTTTTGTTTAGGAATATCTCTTGGTTTATTATTGGATTCCCAGAGGATTCAATGGTCTGAGACACAAGCAAAAGAACAGAGGGCAGATTATGAAAGTTTGCGATGGCAATATTTGTTTTTAACATCTGCAGAAAATAAAGAGGAGACGTGTATCTCGTTAAAAGTTGCATTAGATACAAGTGTTAATGATTTAGGTGCTTCTTTAGATAAAATACAAAATTATAGAAAACAAACCCAGCTTAACGATAAAGAATATACAATCATAGAGAGAACATACGTAATTGACAACTTGAAATATTGGCTTTTGGCTAAAAAGACAAAAGAAGAATGCGGAGCAGACTATTCGATTATTTTGTATTTTTTCTCTGATAAATCCTGCAGTATATGTCCTGATCAAGGAACTATTCTGACTTATTATAAACAGAAGTATGAAGAAAAACTTTTAGTTTTTCCAATAAATCTTGACTTGGAATCTCAAGAAAGTTCTCTTAAGATAGTGAAGGATGTTTATAATATCACTTCGTTTCCTACTTTGATTATTGAAAATGTAAAATATGAAGGTCTAGTTGACACAAACACATTAGGACAGATACTTTTTGATGATTTTGAGAAAAATGAAGAAACCAACAATATAACTTTTGATTGAAATGAAAAAATTTCAAAAATTTGAACTAAAAACATCAAGTAAAAAAAATAAACACAGCGTTTATGATTTCTTTAAAAATAATTGGCAAATTTTTTTAATTTTATTTGCGTCTGCAATTATTTTATCAATTTATACTTTTTTAAAATACCACCTTCCTATTTGGGATGAAGGAGTTTATTTAGGAATGTCTAAATTTTTATTCAGTTGGTCCAAGCAGGGCTTATGGGAGATTTTCAGGCCAATTCTTCTTCCATTTTTAATAGGTTTGGGCTGGAAAGCAGGATTGGATGCACTGGTATTTGGGCAAATACTTTCAATATTGTTTTCTCTTGGGTGCATTTTTTTGGTTTATTTAATAGGTTTGAATTTATTCAATAAAAGAATTGCTATTCTTTCAGCTATTGTTTTTGCTTTAACTCCCTCTTTTTTTAAATACTCAGAATATATTTTAACAGATATCCCATCGTTATTTTTTATATTGCTGGCTGTTTATTTTATCTTGAAAAATAGATTTTTTTTAGCAGGACTTTTTTCAGGATTGGCATTTTTAACTAAATTTCCTCAACTCATTTTTTTAATTGCAGTCTTTTTATTTTTTATTTTTGAAATAATTTTTAATCAATTAAACAAACAGAAAAATAAACATTTGACTAATAAACGAAGAACAAATAAACAAAAAATAAATGAGCACACCCCAACTTTTTCTTTTATTTCATCAATTAAAAAATATATCCGCAAACCATTTGTGTTTTTTTTGGCGATTTTACTCGTTGTTTTGCCTTATTTTTTATTTAATTTTATTTTTTATTATCCCAATACAACTAAAAATATTTATGAAGCTACTCTTTGGCCTGTTGTGGCAGCAACATCATTTCAAAACAACCCTTATCAGAATTTAATATATGGTGGTATTTTCACATCATTACAGAATTTTTTCTATTATCCTTTAACTGCAATATTTGACAAACATTGGGGATTTTTATTTTATTTGCTGTTTTTTGTATTCCTATATTTATTGTTCAAGGAAAAACAACTTAAATGGCAGTTATTCAAAGATAGAAAACACATCTTTATTCTTTTTTACTTGCTGGTTTATTTTATTTATTATTCATCAATTCCATATAAACAAGACAGATTCATTGTTTTTTTCGCACCATTAATTGTAATATATTGTTCGTATGCTTTTTTTCGTATATGGGATTATTTAATTAATTCAAATAAACGAAATAATTTAGCCAAATCAACTAACATAGCAAAAGCAAACAAAGTAAAAAGATTTTATCATGTTTTATTGATGGGTTTATTTATTCTTTTTGTTGTTTTTTCATTTTTTGCAGTTTTATCCAAAGATGCAAAGTTTTTTGCATGGAAATCTTCAGCTGAACCGGAAGTTGTAACAAAATATTATAGATATTTTGAAAATAATGGCGTGCAGGGAATGATTTCAACAGGAGATCCTGTTTTGGCTGCCTATACAGATAACAGGATAGTTGGCTTGGGGGAACTAAGTGCTTTTTTTAATGGTTATACTGAAGATTGGAATATAACTTCTGCATTTTTTGCAGATTATTCTTATCCTTGTTTAGTTGACGATTCTGATTGCCAGGCAAAAAGAAATTATTTAGTAAACAATCTTAAACAAGACTTTGATTTAGTTTTAGAAGGAAAATGTTACGACAGCAATTGTTATGTTTTTATTAAAAAATAGATGAAAAATAAATTCTTATATTTATTGATGTTGTATTTGTTAAAAATGTTGTGGTGGATTTTTATGGTAATTATAGTTATTTTTTTCTTTTTATATTGATCATGTCGCCGAAAGTCAAAGGACCTGATTTAAAATGAGGACCAGATAGTTCTTTTTGTTTATTTGAATTTTCTTCGTTTTCAGATATTTCTTCAACAAGTTTTATGTGCAGAGTACGTTCTAATTTTTTTGCAGTTTCAATGTCCGGATGCATATGTTCAGATTCTATTTTGTGCAAAAGAGAGACCCTTATGCTGAGTTTTTTTGCAAAATCTTCCTGATTTAGATTCATTTTTTCTCTTGTATTTTTTATTGATGCGCCGAATCCTTTTATAAAAATATATGTGGGTTCTTTTCTTTCGAATTTATTTTTTTCTTTGATGACTATATTTACTTTTGAGCTACCTTTAACATTTCCAAATTTGCTGCAGTTTTCACAGACAGACATCATGGTGCCTTCGATTTCTGTATTGTAGTTTGATTCTTTTTTTCCGCAAAGTTCACATAATCCCATTTAATTCACCCCACATTATTTTTGTTTTTTATCTGCTTTTGATTTTTTTCTGAAAAATAACACATGCATTAGCTGTTCTCCTGAGTATATTTCTTTTTCGTCAAAGAGATCAAAAAATTCTTTTGAAATTTTTATCAATATTTCTTTTGAAAGGCACAAGACAACAACAATGCCTTTGTTTTTAATTATGTATTCTGCCTGATAGAAAAATTCTTTGTAGTTTTTTCCCAAAGTTTTTATATCTTTATGCGCAGAGCTTCCGCAAATAAATGTTACAATTTTATCAATCTCTTTTTGTTCGAATTTTAAATCCATCCAATCCATATCTATTCTTCTGAAATCAACTAATTTTTCAACACCCGCTATTTTTGCGTTCTTTTTTGCAGCGATGATATTTTTTAGAAGAAGATCAGAGCCTGTGACGTTTGTTTTTTCTTCAGTGCGTTCATCGTCAATTTTTTTATAGATTTTTTCAAAGTCTATATCTTTAAATACAGAAAAATTCATGAATGGAAATTTTTTGCTGTAAAATCTTGGAGATATTTTATTCGAATATAGTGCTGATTCTATTTCTATTATCCCCGAATTGCAGTGTGGATTTAATAAGATGTCTTTTGGGCTGTATCCTGATAATTTTAGCAGACCAAATCCTGTAGTGCCCTTTAATGACATTGGAGAGTTGAATATTTTATAATCTCTTTTGCTTAAGTCATATGAGAAATCTATTCCTAAATACGCTGTTTTATTTTGATTTTTTGTGTTTTTTTCTTTATCTTCAAAAACATGAACATAAATATCCAATTCATAATTTTTCAAATCAACTTTTACTCTGTCTTTGAATGCATCCAGAAAGATCTCTCCTATTTCTGGTTCAAGGTGGTGCAATTTGCTGCAGGAAGCCCTGAATGTTATTGAAGTGGAATTATTTAAAAAGAAATTTATTTTTTCTTGGTTTTGTTTTTTTTCAAAACTTTTTTTAATTTTATTTAAAAGATCTTCATCATCTTGAAAATCGATTGTGTCTATCAGAAATAAAATTTTGTTTGCACTTTGAGTTCTGTAAACTAATTTAAATAAGTCTTCATAATTTTTGCAGCTGAATTCAACTGCTGTCGGATTTATTTTATTTATTTTTGCAGATATGATTTCTGTTATTTCTTCTTTTGCAGGATCTTCTAATCCTTTGCTAACTACTGCGATTGCTGTTATCATTTCAATAGCATTTATTTTTTCTTCAGAGTTTTGCATGTTTTATCCTTATTTTATGAGAATTAATTTGAGTTTATAAAGTTTGCAATATTCGGATGTTTTTAATACAATAATTTATTTGTGAATCGGATATTAAACAACAATCATTTTTCCAAGTTTTAAAAAGTCCTTGGATGTACTGCTTTTTGGATGAGTGTGAAGAACTGGGTGTTTCATTATGAATGATTTTTTTATGTTTTCATCTTCAGGTATTTTTAAAAGAACAGGCATGTTGAATACAGAGTTTACACTATCAGGAGATGTTTTGTTCATTATTACTCCTAAATTCAAAGCTCTATATTTTTTAATTAATTCAGATGAATCCTTAACGAGTTTTGAGCTGTGTTCAGGTGTATGAACTATTAACGCTTCATTTGATATTTCAAGAATATTGTTTTTTTGTTCAGATTCGTTTGGTGTGTCCATAATGACAAAATCATAATCTGCCAGAAGATCCTGTAAATGGTATTTTAATTTCACATTATCTGCGTATTCAGTCATAGCAAGAGACGGAATTATCTTGAGACCTGATGTGTGTTTATATATTGAATCAAATATGTGCTGATTTCCGTCAAAAACATCCTGAAGTGTTATAGGAAGATAATCTATGTTAAGATGTTCAAGAATGTTTGGTTTTGAGAAATCTCCGTCAAAAACAAGAACTCTTTGGTTTAGTTTATGGAGTGCCATTCCTAGATTTAGTGCAACTGTTGTCTTACCTGTGTTTTTTTCACCCGATATGATTGAAATAAATCGCGTCATATTTTTATTTCTTTTTATTTCCAGATTTGGATTTTTTGGCTGTTTTTTTATTCTTAGATTTTATTTTCATCTTCATTTCTTTTAATTTGTTTTTTGAAACAACTCTTTTAGGCTTGATCTTCGGGATTCTTTTGGTTTTTCTATGTATTTTTTTATCTTCTTTTGCTTTTTCTTTATCTCTTCTTTTTTCCCATTCTTTCTGTCTTGCTTGTTCTTTTATTGATTTTTCGTGCCTGATTTTTTCTCTAATTATTTTTTCATGAGCTATTTCCGCTTCTGCTTCGTCTTTCATAGCTTTTACTTTTTCCCAGTATGGATTTTCAGGGTTTTCTTCATCTATTTTTTCATTAGCTGCTTTTTCATCTGTGATTAATATACCTGAACCAAGGAGATATTCTCCTTTGCATAATTTGTCAACTAAATGAAAGAATGCTGTTTGGATTTCATAATATTGAGATACAATATTTATGTTAATTATTTCATCTCTTCCTGCAACTATTGTCCTAAGTGCAACGTGTCTTCTGTATTCATTTTCTTTTGTGAACTTTGTTTTAGCGATTGCTTTAAGTAAAAGATATAAATCTACATTATTGTGTATTTCCTGCTCTTTGAAAATTTGTTTTATTAATACGCATTTTTCTTTTGGAGTGCTTGGTATTGATGAAATCATTTTGTGTTCTAAAGCATATTTAAGTAAACCTTCAAATAAAAAATCATAACAATCAATCATTCTTATTAGTATGTTTCCGAGAATATCGACAGTTCTTGTGTATTTTAGGCTTACAAATATTGAATGGTCCACTCTTTTCAATTCTTCAACGGCGTTGTCTATGCAATCTCTCATTTTTTTCACTCCATTGTTTGATTTATTTTTTTAATGTGTTTTTTGGCTTCGCTGATGAGTTTTTTGCATTCATCAGGCGTTATTTTTATAAGTGAATAATTTTCATTAGTTATAATTAGCTTTTCTTTTCTCGTAAATTCAACAGCTGTTTTCTTGTGTTCTTCTATTATTTTTCTTATTTTTTCGATGAATGAAATAAGTTCTTTGTTCAAATCGTATTTTGTTGCAATTTTTCGTTTGAACATGGAGAATTTCTCGTCAAAATTTTCTTCATATTCTTTCTTAAAAATATTTTCATGCATCAGGCTAATGCTGATTTCAGAATCCAGTGCATAAAAAATATTCTCAATCACCAGAATCAACAATTTAGGTTCCTTCAATATGGGGTATGTCACAGCCAAAAGATGGTCTGCCGCCTTAATTTTTTGTTCAGCTCTGTTTTTTAAGGCCTTAAGCTCATTCATTTTGAATTGGATAAGTATAACTATTTTGAAAATTGTATTATTTTCTGGTTTTTATATTTTTAAGCACAGAAGTATATAAATATTTCGTTTAAAGAGACTTTGCGCGGAAATTAGTTGGCTTTAGTCAATTTAGAAAAATAAGCTATTTT
>CAZSEK010000029.1:0-11871 GCA_964605945.1 uncultured Methanosarcinales archaeon | reverse complement strand
CAGATATTGAAACAGAAGATATAACTATAAACGGATTCATGTCTTCAACAAAGACAATAAGATTAATCAATCACGGCAATTATGAAGCAGTAAAATCAGTCAAAGTTCCTATGGGTTTTTTCCAAAAAATATTTACAAAGACATCTGCTAAATATACTTCTTTAAATGAGAACAGCATAAGTTACATTTCGTGGGATATACCTCTTCCTCCTGAAAAGGAACAGGTAATAACAATAACTACAAACTACTTTATCCTGCTGCTCCTTGCAATAATTGCAATAACAATAGTGGTTGCATATTATATTTTCAGAAGTCCTGTTTTGCTGTTTAAAAAAGCAAAAATCATTGTTTCAACAGAAGAAGGAACATCTGAAATAAAAGTAAAACTTCACATAAAGAACAGGTCAGGCCAGATAATGAAGAATGTTAAGATAATGGATAAACATCCAAAAATAACAGAGGTTGAATCAGAATCTGTACTTGGAACAACAGCTCCAACTAAACTTTTATCAGCAGATAAACATTCATCAATATTGATGTGGACACTTGAAAGCCTTGAGCCGTATGAAGAGAGATTATTCACATACAAATTAAGGGCAAAACTAAAGATAATAGGAAACATCAATCTGCCTGGAGCAAAAGTTAAATTCCAGACAAAAACAGGAGAAAGATCCTATGTTTCAGACGGAGTTCATCTATTCCATAAATCAGAAACTCCTGTCGGAGAATTTGTTGATGTTAATGATATTGTGAAAAAACAATAATTTATTTGATTTTTATTTCTTATTTTTTTATTTGCTTTTATTTAATTAGTTTTAGTTCTCGTCTTATTTTTTATTATGTTTATTATTTAAATTCTTTTCATTGTTCCAGAAAAGCAATGAGAAAATAATGTCCCTTCGCCCAGATTCGAACCGGGAACCTCATGGTTACGGCTGATCATTTATCATCCTGACTCCGAATAGGAGGTTGTCAAAACAACTTCTACAGCCATGCGCTCTAGCCATTGAGCTACGAAGGGATGTTTTTAGAGAAATAAGATGATTTATAAATCTTTTTGAAAAAACAATCTTAAAACAATCTTAATTCAATCTTAATTCAATCACAAAAACAGATACTCTTCTAAATTAGTTCCAAGCCTTTTAGTTTTTAAGAACAAGAAACCAAAAGTTTTATAAATGGTCTAAAATTCCTTTCATATGTTGATGCTTCCAGCCAAATTTATTTAATATTATTCAGTTTTGGGGTAAATTGGTCGAGCATTAATATTGAGACTGAGCATAAAAACGCTCACGAGGAATATTAAAATGCAAGTCAATGAGGGTATATCTTTCTTATAATTCAAGATGAGATATAGCTATATTCATATGATTTTAATAAATTAATTATATTGCCTTGGTGGTGTAGCGGCCTATCATGCAGCCCTGTCACGGCTGCGACCCGGGTTCAAATCCCGGCCAGGGCGTTTAAGTTTGTCGCCTTAGCGACCTTGATTTTTGATTAAACTTTTTTTAAAAGTTTAGTGGGAATCCCGGCCAGGGCGTTTAAGTTTATGTAATTGCATCATCATAAATTGCATCATCATATATTGTGGGTCGGTAGCTCAGCCTGGCTAGAGCACGGCACTTTTAACGCTCGAATGAAAATTCGAAAGTAATGCCGTGGCCGCGAGTTCGAATCTCGTCCGACCCGTTCATATTCAATCAAATCACATAATAAAACCTTGAGGAAAAAATGGCAACCAAAAAGAAAAAACAAAGATCAACTGAAAAATTAGATATAAAAAACCATATTCTTGTTCCAAAACACGAGAAATGTTCTGAAGCAGAGAAAAAAAGAGTTCTTGAAAAATATAATTCAGAGCTTAAAGATTTTCCAAAGATTGCAGTTAATGATTCGGCATTATACGAATTGGATGTTAAAATTGGAGATATGATAAAAATTTCAAGAGACAGCCCAACAGCAGGAAAAAGTATTTTTTACAGGGTAGTAATAGAGTTTTAATTGAATTTTATATTAATTAATTTAATGATTTAAATAACGAGGGAAAAAATGACTGAATATTCAAAATTATTGATAAAAAAATATTTCGAAGAGAATTCTTTGATTGCTGCAGACATAAGATCGTTCAATCATTTTGTTGATGTAGAATTGCAAAGAATTATCGAAGAGAATAAATCAATCGAGCCAACAATAATTCCAAGTAATGTTGAAGAATTCAAAATAACTCTTGATAAGATTTCAATTACAAAACCTGAAATTACAGAAGCAGATGGTTCAAAAAGAAATATTTATCCTATGGAAGCAAGACTGAGAAAACTTTCTTATTCAGCACCTATTTTCATAGAAGTTTCAAGCCATATAAACGGCGTACAGAGAGAATCATTCAGAACACAAATAGGTTCTATCCCAATAATGCTTAAATCTAAATACTGCCATCTTAATGGACTGATAAAAGAGGAGCTTATAACAAAAGGCGAAGATCCCAATGATCCAGGCGGATATTTTATAATAAACGGAACAGAAAAAGCACTTGTAAAAATTGAGGATTTGGCAGCAAACAAATTTTTAGTTTCTGAGGCTTCATCAGGACCTTCAAAATACGAAGGAAAATTATTTTCTGAAAGAGGCTCATACAAAATTCCTCATACTGTAGAAAGACTGAAAGACGGAATAATATATCTTTCATTTACAAGAGTAAAAAGAATACCTATAATTGCCGCAATAAAAGCATTAGGCATAACAAAAGACGATGAAATAATGAAAGCAATAGACTTGGAAGAAAGCTCAGAAGTTTTCATTAATCTTTACGAATTTGTTGACATTAAAACAGAAGAAGATGCAATTGATTATATTGCCAAAAAAATAGGAATTGCGCAGACAAGAGACATTAGAGTGGACAGGACAAAAGAAATTCTTGATAAATACCTATTGCCTCACATAGGTTTTGATAAAAAAGACAAAATTGTAAAAGCCCAAAATTTGTGCAAGATGATAAAAAAATTCATCTTAGTCTCCAAAAAAATAATGCCTGAAGACGACAGGGATCATTACATGAATAAAAGATTAAAAATGTCAGGAGATCTTTTGGCAGATCTTATTAGAGCAAATTTGAAAATTCTTATTGGAGATATGCTTTACAATTTCCAGAGAATAGTCAAAAGAGGAAAATTCCCTAATTTAAGAATAATTATCAGAGATAAATTATTGACTGAAAGAGTTTACAGCAGCATGGCAACAGGAACATGGGTCGGTGGAAGAAAAGGAATAAGCCAGAGAATGGAAAGACTGAACTTCCTGCAGGTTGTATCAACATTGCAAAGAGTAATAAGTCCATTAAGTGCATCTCAGGAAAACTTCGAAGCAAGAACATTGCATCCAACACAAATGGGAAGATTATGTCCTGCAGAAACTCCTGAAGGTACTAACATTGGATTGAGAAAAAATCTTGCTTTATTGACCAGCATAACACAGGAAGTCAATGAAGAAGAAATCCTGAAACAATTAAAACTATTAGGGCTTGAAACAATAAAAGCATAATTAAACAATACATAAAAAATAAAAAAATCATAATTAAAAAAACAAAACACAATAAAGAAATAAAAAATAAATATAAAAATCATAAAGAACAATCAAATAAAAATTAAAAATTATTAAAACAAGGTGTAAAATGACTGAAGTTTTCATGGATAATAAATTTGTCGGAAATGTCAATGACGGAAAAAAATTCGCTGAAGAAATAATTTCTCAGAGAAGAACAGGTAAGCTTCCTGCTGAAGTTAATGTGGCCTATTTTGATTCAAAAGACCAGATTTTTGTTGAAACAGCAAAAGGAAGAGCAGTAAGACCGCTTGTTGTAGTTAAAGACGGAAAATCCACATTAACAGAAAAACACATTGAACAGATGAAAAAAAATGAATTGAGCTGGACTGAACTTATTAAGCAAGGAATTGTAGAATATCTTGATCCAACAGAAGAAGAAAATGCATATATTGCATTTTTTGAAAATGAAATAACTGCAGAACATACACACCTTGAAATATCTCCATTAGATATACTTGGTTTATGTACAAGCTTAATTCCTTTTGGACAGTTCAATCAAGGAGTAAGATTATCGCAAGGTTCAAAGAATCAAAAACAGGCAGTTGGTTTTTATGCAGCAAATTTCTTTGCAAGAATGGATATGGATGTAAATTTGCTTCATTATCCTCAGGTTCCTGTTGTAAAAACAATCATGCATGATATTTCAGAATATGAACAGCATCCAGCAGGACAGAATGTAGTTATAGCCGTCATGCCTTATGACGGATATAATATGGAAGATGCAGTTGTAATAAATAGAGGAAGTGTTGACAGAGGATTTGGAAGAAGCACATATTATAGACCTGTTATTGCAGAAGAATTAAGATATCCTGGTGGTTTGATGGATGAAGTTTGCATCCCTGATAAAGAAGTTAAAGGATATAAATCAGAGAAAGATTATAAATTCCTTGAAGAGGACGGAACTGTTTTCTTAGAAGCTAAAGTCGGAGAAGGAGATGTAATTATAGGAAAGACAAGTCCTCCAAGATTTTTAAATTCAGGAGATGAATTAAATCTGGCAGGAAATATAAGAAGAGAAAGTTCGATGGCATTGCAGCATTGTGAAAAAGGTGTTGTTGATTTGGTATTAATGTCAGAAAGCGAAGAAGGAAATAAATTAATTCAAGTCAGATTAAGAGAGCAAAGAATTCCCGAGATAGGAGATAAATTCATTTCAAGACACGGACAAAAAGGAGTTATAGGTCTGGTTGTTCCTGAACAGGATGTTCCATTTTCAGAGAATGGTATGAGACCGGATATAATTTTCAATCCTCACGGGCTTCCAAAAAGAATGACTGTTGCACATCTTATAGAAATGATTGCAGGGAAAGTTGGTTCTTTAGAAGGAAGATTTATAGACGGAACAACATTTGATTCTGAGAAAGAGGAAGACTTAAGAAAGACACTTGAAAAATTAGGCTTCAAAGAAGATGGAACTGAAGTCATGTATTCAAGCATTACAGGAAAAGCATACACAGCAAGAATATTCATAGGAAATATGTACTATCAAAGATTAAAACACATGGTTGCAAATAGATTGCAATCAAGAGCAAGAGGTCCTATACAGTTATTGACAAGACAGCCTACACAGGGAAGAGCAAAAGAAGGAGGACTGAGATTAGGAGAAATGGAGAAGGATACATTTGTTGCACATGGTGCATCTTTGTTGCTCAAAGAAAGATTTGATTCAGACAAAACAATAGTTCCTGTCTGTGAAAAATGCGGTCTTATCGCAGTATATGATTCAAGAAAAACAAAATCATATTGTCCAATTTGCGGGGATGCTGTAGAAATAAATAATATTGAATTAAGTTACGCATTCAAGTTATTTATGGACGAGTTAAGATCATTCGGAGTATATCCAAAGATGATACTTAAGAGCGAATATGAATAAACTTAAAATAATATTTATGAAAATAAGTTTATGAAAATATAAAAAACAAACTTAAAATAATAAAATTATAAAAAATAAAATTATAAAAAATCACATTATATGTTGAGGTTATTAAAATGGATGAATATGTTCATAAGAAAATCAGTAAAATCGAATTCGGATTTATGGGTCCAAAAGCTATTAAAGAAATGGCTTCTGCTAAGGTCGTAACACCCGAACTTTACGACAAAGAAGGATATCCTGTAGATGGTGGTTTAATGGACATAAGATTAGGAGTCATAGATCCAGGATTAAAATGCAAGACTTGTGGCGGGAAATTAAAGGAATGCCCAGGTCATTTTGGTTACATGGAACTTGCAAGACCTATTGTCCATATAAAATTCATCAGCTTGGTTTATGATTTGTTAAGATGCAGTTGCAGAGATTGCGGAAGAATATTAATTCCAAAACAAAAAATAGACAAATCATTAGAGGAACTTGATAAAATAGAGCTTGAAAATGGAGTTATTGCAAGAAGAGACAGAATAAAAGAAATAATTTCTGAGATGAAGACAATCAGTCAGTGTCCTTATTGTAAAGCAAAACAATTCAAAGTATCTTTGGAAAAACCAACAACATTCATGGAGGAAGAAAAAAGAATTTCTCCAATAGAAGCAAGAATGAGACTTGAAAAAATACCTGATGATGATCTTAAAGTATTCGGTATAAATCCAAATGCATTAAGACCAGAATGGACTATTTTGACAGTAATGCCTATACCTTCTGTAACAATGAGACCTTCAATTACTCTTGAATCAGGAGAGAGATCAGAAGATGACCTTACACATAAATTAGGAGACATAGTAAGAATCAATCAAAGACTTTTCGAAAATATAAATGCAGGAGCACCAGAAATTATTATAGAAGATTTATGGGATTTATTGCAGTATCATATAACAACATTTTTTGATAATGAAGTAAGCCAGCTTCCACCAGCAAGACATAGAAGCGGACAGCCATTAAAAACTTTAACAGTAAGGATAAAAAGCAAGGAAGGAAGAATCAGACATAATTTAGCAGGTAAGAGAGTAAATTTCTCTGCAAGAACAGTTATAAGTCCTGATCCAAAACTTGCAATATATGAAGTTGGTGTTCCAAAAATAATTGCAATGAAACTCACTATTCCGGAAAGAGTTACATCATGGAACATAGAATATCTTAAACAATTTGTTTCAAGAGGGCCTGAAATTTATCCAGGGTCAAATTACATAATAAGGCCTGATGGAAAAAGAAAAAGAATAACAAACGAAACAAAAGAACAGCTTCTTGAAGAGATTCAGCCAGGATTCATAATTGAAAGACATCTTATGGATGGAGATATTGCAATCTTTAACAGACAGCCTTCTTTGCACAGAATGAGTATGATGTCGCATAAGATAAGAGTTCTTCCAGGATTGACATTTAGATTTAATCCTTGTGTTTGCGAACCTTACAATGCAGATTACGATGGAGATGAGATGAACCTTCATGTTCCTCAGACAGAAGAAGCAAGAGCAGAAGCAGAATTATTAATGCATGTTCCAACACAAATTATAAGTCCAAGATACGGACTCAGCATAATAGGATGCAACAAAGATGCACAAACAGGAATGTATGTTCTTTCATTGAAAGATTTCAAATTGACAAGAGAAGAAGCAATAGATCTTTTGGCATCAATAGGTGTTGATGAATTTGCAGGACTTCCTAACAAAGAAATAATTTCAGGAAGAGATGTTATATCCTGCTTATTGCCTAAGGATTTTAATTTTGTTGGGCATTCAAAAATATATAAAGAAAATAAAGAAGACCCTGATGCAATAGTAAGAATTGAAAAAGGACATCTGAAATCAGGAGTATTAGATAATGCAAATTTAGGAGAAGGTCAGGGATTGCTTTTGAGAAATATTTACAAACAATATGGATCTGATTTTGCAGCAGATTTCCTAGGAAAAATATTCAGATTAGGAAATTCTGTTCTTGCACAAACAGGATTTACAACAGGAATTTCAGATATCGATATAGCTCCAGAAACAAAACAAAAAATAAATGAAGTGCTGGAGACAACATATGCTGAAGTAGAATTATTGATAAAACAATATAAAGAAGGAACTCTTGATACATTGCCAGGAAGAAGCATGACAGAAACACTTGAGCTTAAGATACTTGAGAAACTGAATAAAGCAAGAAACAGGTCAGGAAAACTTGTTGCAGAAAATGCAAAATTAAGTTCAGAGCTTATGACTATGATTAAATCAGGAGGAGCAGGAAATCTGCTTAACTTGGCCCAGATGTCTGCTTGCGTAGGTCAGCAGGCAATGAGAGGAGGAAGAATCTCAATGGGATATGACAGAAGAACATTATCTGTTTTCAAAAAAGATGATTTAAGTCCTGCAGCAAGAGGATTTATCAAAGAAGGATTTAAAGACGGATTAAAACCTCACGAATTATTTTTCATGAGTATGACTGGAAGAGACAGTCTTATGGATACTGCATTAAGAACTCCAAAATCCGGTTATTTGTACAGAAGACTTGCAAATGCAATGCAGGATCTTAAAATAGACAATGATTTCACAGTAAGAGATGCAAGCAACAAAATTGTTCAGTTTGTATATGGTGAAGACGGCATTGATGTTACAAAATCCGAAAATGGAAAAATAAATGTCAAACCAATCATCGAAAGAGTATTGAATGAAGAATAAATGGATGAAAAATAAATAGACTATATAATATTTAATTATAATATTTATAATATGATAAGTTACAATAACTAAAGGTGTAAAATGGAAAGCAAACTATTCAAAGACTATGAAGATATAATTCCTGAGAAAATACTGAATGATATAAAGGAAGCACTTCCTGAAAAAATTTCAGAAGCAAAAATAAAAAAAATCCTTGAAGCAGTAAATCAGGAATATCAAAATTCAGTTGCAGAACCGGGTGAAGCAGTAGGGTTAGTTGCAGCAGAATCCATTGGAGAACCTTCAACACAAATGACTTTGAACACATTCCATTTTGCAGGAGTATCTGAGATGAATGTTACAACAGGACTTCCAAGATTAATAGAAGTTTTGGATGGAAGAGCAGAAATTTCCACAAAAATGATGTATGTTTATCTAAAAAAACCATATAATGAAGGAAAAGACATCAAAAAAATAGCAGAATCAATAAAAGAAACAACATTAAGAGATTACATAAAAGAAGTTTCAATAGATGTTGCAGAATCACAGATGGTTTTGACATCGGATATTGAAAAATTAGACAGAATAGGCATGAAAATTGCAACAATAATAAAAATTTTAGAAAAATCATTTTCAAAAGGATATTCATTCAAGAGTGCAAAAGAAAATGATGCATTGCTTGTAATAAAATCAACTTCAAAAGAAGATGACTTAAATAATCTTTACAAATTAAAAGAAAAAGTACAGGATGTTTTCATAAACGGCATTAAAGGAATAACACAAGTATTGCCTGTCAAGAAAGGCGATGAATACTTGATTGTTACTGCAGGCTCAAATATAAAAGATATTTTCAAATTGGATTTTGTTGAAACAAATAAGACAACAACCAACGATATTTTTGAAATTGAAAAAATGCTTGGTGTTGAAGCAGCAAGACAGGCAATCATTAATGAAGTTTCAAAAGTTATTGATGAACAGGGATTGAATGTAGATTCAAGACACATAACATTAGTTTCCGACACAATGACAATGTCAGGAACTGTTTTGGGAATAAACAGATACGGTATAGTTAAGGAAAAACCATCTGTCTTGGCAAGAGCGTCATTCGAGACTCCTATCAAACACATAATAAATGCAAGTACAACAGGAGAAGTAGATTATTTGAGAAGTGTCATTGAAAATGTAATGATAAATCAAGTAGTTCCATTGGGAACAGGACTTCCAAAATTAGTTGTCAAAGTAGCAGAAGGCAAAAAAGCCAATAAGTCCCAGAGGGATTTTGGAACATCACAGAGTGAAATTGGAACGTCCCAGAGGGAAATCTGAACGTCACAGAGGGAAATCTGAACGAAGTGAAGATTAAGTGAGAATTAAGTGAAGATTAAGTGAGAATTAAGTGAAGATTAAGTGAGAATTAAGTGAGAATTAAGTGAAGATTAAGTGAGAATTGAGAAAAGCGAGTGAGAAAAGAAAAAATAGAGCAAGAAGAATAATTAATAAAAAAAATAAAAACTAAAAATAAAATCATAAATTATATTCAAAGGAGATAAGTGATAAAAATGTATGAAGAGGACATAAAAAAATTATTGACAAGCCAAAAAATATTGTTTGGTAAAGACGAAGTTTTAAAGAACATAAGAAAAGGATTAATTACAAAAGTGTTTGTTGCTTCAAACTGTCCTGAAGATGTCATGAAGGACCTTTCAAAATACAGCAAGCTCTCTGGCTTCGAGGTATTGGATACAAAAGTTCCTAACGATGATTTGGGTTCAGTATGCAAAAAACCATTTTCAATAGCAATAATAGGATTATTAAAATAAACAGGAGCGATGAACTAAAAAAACATGAGAATAATTCGCAATTGTTTTTAATCTTTTAAATTAATCTTTTGAACTTCAGATAAAATGGAACTAACGATAAAACAAAACAAAAGTCAGCCATCAAAAACAGTTTATGATGTTGAGATGATAAAACTCATAAATTTGTTTGAGCAAGTAACTCGTGCAAGAGTTAAAGATGCTTTTTATATGAAAGAACTTTTAACTTTTGTCGTATATGAAGGAGATATGTTCAAGGCATTGGGAAAAAATCTTGAAAATCTTCACAAGATGGAAAATATGCTTCAGAGAAAAATCAAGCTTGTTGAATTTAACAAGGATTTGATAAAATTTGTCACAAATCTTATTTATCCTTACAAAGTCAGGGAAATAAAACAGGAAGATAAAAAAATAATAATCTCTGACGACAATCAGAAAACAAAAGGGCTTATAATAGGAGCAAAAGCACAGAATTTAAGAAATTATGAAAGCATAGTCAAAAAATATTTTGATATTGAAGAAATCAAAGTAATATGAGTAATAATCAAAATAAAAATAAATAATAAAAATTCAAAAATACTATTTAGGAGGAAAGTAAAATGGGTAAAAAATCATCAGGTTTAAATTCCGCCAAAAAATTGGCAAAAAGAAGAAAAACAAGCAGATGGCATGATAAATGGTTTGTAAAAAGAGTTACAAAATACAAAGAAAGATCAGATCCATTAGAAGGCGCATCACAAGCTTCAGGAATTGTGCTTGAAAAAACACAGATTGAAGCAAAACAGCCAAACTCAGCAATGAGAAAATGCGTTAGAGTTCAGCTTATCAAAAATGGAAAACAAGTCACTGTTTTTGCACCAGGAGACGGAGCAATAAAGATGATAGATGAACACGATGAAGTTGTAATTGAATGCATCGGTGGTAAAATGGGAAAGACAAAAGGAGATCTTTCAGGAATAAGATGGCAAGTTATCAAAGTTAACAGCCAGTCATTAGATGCATTATTGCATGGTAAACTAGAGAAGGCAAGAAAATAAGTAAATGATTATTTAAGAGGATAAAAAATGGCAACCACAAAAAAATCCGAAAAACCAATTAAACAAGAAGTAAAAAAAGACGCAGTCAAAGTGACAAAAACAATAAAAGTTGACAAAAAAATATCAACAAAACCAACTATTGCTGCAAACGGGAATCTTGTTTCTGTTGAATATACAGGAAAATTGGATAATGGAGAAGAATTTGATAATTCATCAAAGAACGGGCCAATCCAATTTATTGTTGGAACAGGACAGGTAATAAAAGGTTTTGACACTGCAGTTCTTGGAATGAAAGCAGGAGAAGAAAAATCATTTAAACTTGCAAAAAATGAAGCATACGGAGATGTAAATCCTGAATTAATGCATAAAGTTCCTGTTGATAAATTGCCTGCAGATATAAAAACACAGGCAAAAGTCGACGGATTCATTGTTTTGCAAGCGCCAACAGGACAGCAGATTCCTGCAAAAATTGCTTCAATAGACAATGAAACTTTGACACTTGATTTAAATCATCCATTAGCAGGAAAAAATCTTAATTTCAAGATAAAAGTTGTTGATATTAACGAAGCACCTCATGACCACGAACATAGTCATGGACATGACCACTCACATGAGTGTGATTGCGGAAGTGATTGCGATTGTGAGAATGACAAAGACAATTGTGATTGTAAAGATGAACATGATGGTTGTGATTGCGGGCACAAACATTAAGTTAAATAATCACGCAATATTAAATAATCACGCAATAGCGTAATATTTTGTCATTGCATTCCAAAATGTTTGGATATTATCGGATGTGGGACAAAATTAGTTTTTATGCTAACCAGCATAAATTATGCCATACG
>CAZSEK010000028.1:555-11924 GCA_964605945.1 uncultured Methanosarcinales archaeon | reverse complement strand
TTATGAACTCTGTTCTTGTGCTGAAATTATGTTTTTTCAAGCATTTATCTATGTTGTTCAGCATTTCATCGTCCATTTTTATTGTAATTGCTTGCATGGTAATACTTAGTATATACAAAGTAATATATAAAGGTTTCGGTGTTTTTTACGAAAGACTTACGGAAACCTTTAAAAACAACCCCTTTCTCCGTTAATTATGTTAACAAAAGAACAGCTAATTGAATTAAAAGAAGAGTTAATGACTTCTAAAAAACCTTTAATATTCTTTGATGATGATACAGATGGATTGTGCTCATTTTTATTATATTATAAATTTCTTAAAACTTATGTAGAGGATGCAAAAGGAATTATTGTTAAAAGCACTCCTGAGTTAAAAGATGATATTTTTATCCAGAAAGCAAAAGAGTTCCAGCCAGATAAAATCTTTGTCTTAGACAAGCCGTTAATAAGTCAAGATTTCTTGGATGAAATACATAAATTGAATATTAAAGTCATTTGGCTTGACCATCATCCTTTAGCGCCAAGGCATCATGTTAAATATTTTAATCCTTTGCAGCATAAAGATAAAAAAATAAAAGAAGACAATAGGCCAACAACATACTGGGCATATAAAACCATTGAAAATAAAAAAGACATGTGGCTGGCTATGATTGGTTGTGTTGGTGATTGGTTCCTTCCTGAATTTTCAAAAGATTTTTCAAAAGAATATCCTGAACTGCTTCCTAAAAAATTAAAGATAAAAAATCCAGGGACTGTTTTGCATGAAACAGAACTTGGAAAATTATGCAGAATATTCCAGTTTAATCTAAAGGGCTCGACAAAAGATGCGCTTGCATCCATGAAAATCCTTACAAGAATAAATGACCCTTATGAGATATTGCATCAAACAACACCGCAGGGAAAATATATATACAAGCATTATGAAAAATTAAATTTAATATATGAAGATATAAAATCCAGATTAAAAATTACAGATGATCCTTTAATTGTTTTTGAATATGAAGACAGACATTCTTTGACAGGAGATTTGGCAAATGAAATAATGTATTACAATCCTGATAAATTGATTATAATAGGAAGATTAAAAGACGGCGAGATGAAATGCTCTTTAAGAGCTGAAAAATTAAATATCCGAGATATTCTTGAAAAAGCATTAGTAGGAATACAGGGTTATGGTGGCGGTCATGAGCATGCATGCGGTGCCTGTATAAAAAAAGAAGATTTCGAGCAGTTTCTTGGGAATTTAAGAAAAGAGATGAAATAATCGGATTTAATAACTAAAAAATAAATCAACTTTTCTCACTCACGTTCCAAACTATTTCTCCTCTGTCGAAATATTTTTAAATCAATCTGAATAACGATATTATGATGCTAATAGATGTTCATGCACATATGGATTTTGAAGATTATAAAGATGATTTAGATAAAGTGCTGGAAGAATGCGCAAAAGACAATGTAAAAATAATCATATCAAACGGAACAACCATAGAGAGCAATCGAAAAGTCCTCGAACTTGCAAAAAAACATTCTATGATAAAGGCATCTCTTGGAATCTATCCAACACATTGCCTTGAAATGATAGAACAGGGAAAGCAAAAAGAATTTGATGATGAAATAAAATTTATTGAAGAGCAGATAAAACACAAGAAATGTGTTGCTATAGGTGAAGTTGGATTAGAGCATCACAGAGTTGAAGATTTAGACGATAAGAAAAAGCAGATAATGAAAGACTGCCTAAGAAAATTTATTGAATTGGCAAAAAAATACAATGTTCCCATAATTATTCATTCTCGCGCAGCAGAACTTGAAGTGATTGAATTTCTTGAATCACTGGGCATGAAAAATAAAAAAGTAATTATGCATTGCTTTTCAGGAAGGAAACATCTAACACAAAGAATTCGTGATAATGGTTGGTATTTCAGCATTCCTTGTTCAATATTAAAACTCGAACATTTCCAAAAAATAGTCGAGGAAACTCCTCTTGACAAACTATTTACTGAAACAGATGCTCCATTTTTAAGTCCATTTCCAGGAAAGAAAAATCAGCCAAATTACGTCAAAGTCACAATAAAAAAAATCGCAGAAATAAAAAAAATGAATGAAGAAGAAGTTTCAAACATTATTTATAATAATTATCAGAGGTTGTTTGAATAAAATAATCAAAATGATTCGATCAACAAAATTTTATTCAAAGAAAATAAACAATATTGCAGAAGGATGCAAGCAGTGTGTTCTGGGCAGGAAATCTGTTGTATTTGTAACAGGATTATGCCCTAAAAATTGTTTTTATTGTCCTTTGTCTGAGCAGAAAAAAAACAAGGATGTTATTTTTGTAAACGAACGACAGCTGAAATGTCAAAAATCAAAGATTTTTGAGCATGCTCAAAAACAGCAGTTTTTGACAAATGAAAATGACACCGGCGCAATTATTGAAGAAGTAACTGCCTGCAAATCTTACGGTGCAGGATTTACAGGAGGAGATCCTCTTGTCAAAATAGATAGAACCTGCAGATATATTAAATTATTAAAGAAAAAATTTGGAAAAAAATTCCACATACATCTTTACACAAGTCCTGAATCAATATCAAAAGAAAGATTAAAAAAATTAAATTCAGCAGGACTTGATGAATTAAGACTGCATCCTGATTTGATAAAAGATAAATTTTGGAATAAAGTGGGCTTGTGTACTGGATATAAATTCATAGTCGGTGTTGAAATCCCTTTAATTCCAAGATATGAAAAACAAATCAAAAAATTAGTTGATTATTTTCTGCCTAAAATAAATTTCTTGAATTTAAACGAGTTGGAAATATCTGATACAAATGCATGTCATCTTGTCGAGAGAAAATTCCACACAAAAGATAGACTTTCTTATGGAGTTGCAGGCTCTGAAGAACTGGGGAAAAAATTATTGAATTACATCAATACAACTTATCCAAAAACAAATGTTCATTACTGCACATGCAAATTGAAAGATGCTGTTCAGTTAAGAAACAGGCTGAAACTTCGTGCACAAAACATGAAAAGAAAATTTGATATTGTTACAAAAGATGGAACATTTATCCGGGGAGTTATTTATCTTCCTGAATTAAAACCTGAATTTAATTACAAGAAAAAAATTGAAAAAATAAATTCACAAAAAATTAAAAAAGAAAAAATAATGAAAAAACTCAATAATATGAAAAAAAATCTTATGACTGAATTTAAAATCCCTGCAGAACTCATTGAAATCGATGATAAAAAATTGAGATTAATAACAAACATAGGTGTTGTTGAGCATTTAGCAAAAGAAATTAAAAAAATGAAATTGATTCCTGCTGTTGTCGAACAATATCCAACATACGACCAGATGGAAGTAAATATCGATTTCCTCTAAATACACTAATTTTTATTTGGGCTCGTGGTCTACCGGTATGACGTTGCTCTCACTCAGCAAAGATAAGGAGTTCGATTCTCCTCGGGCCCATATTATTCTCTCATTTGTTTAAGCCCAGTTCTTCCCTGCTCTAACCAATATTTGTTTTCTAAGGTCGTATTCTTAAGAAACACTTTCTCGTAATTTGCTGAAAGAATATGCATTGCGTGCGCTAATTGTATGTAAGTTGGTAGTGCTTGTTTTTCTTTGTTTGTAATTTTTAATGTTTTTTGGTATTCTTTCAATGCCAATTTAAAATTTGATTCGTTTTGATTTTTATCTTCTTTTCTGTAACATAGATTGCATGCCAAAATTGCTAATTCTTGTATTCTTGGATAATAATTAGATACTGCAAAATCAACAATCCATAATTTTGAATTTTTATCTTTTATAACATTTGTCGTGAGAATATCGCCGTGCACAAATACGTGTGGAAGTGTGTCTATCTTTATATCTTCAAATTTTTTCAATAAAGGTTTTATCAGAGTCATATCTTCAGAATTAAGATACTTGCCTTTTTTTCTGAATTCTTTTGGAAAATTAGTAATTGCCCATTCGTCATATATAAATGAAGGTTTAATTTTAATAGAATTTATTATTGCTGCCTGATGTGCAAGAAATTTGATTTCTTTTTCATTAGGCAATTCTTTCATAGCAAACAAACTATTTCCGTCAATGTATTCTAAAACACACAAATTTAATAGATTGTTGTCTTGTTTAATGGTGCACATACTCCCTTGTTTTGATTTATATATTTTTGGAGTCGATACTTTTGATTTCACCGCCACAGTCATTACTTCAATATATCTTTTACATTCATCTTGGCTTCTAAAATTTGCGAATACTTTGACAAAGAATTTCCCTTGATCTGTATGTAAAATATAGTTAAAATCTTCATATCCTATAAACACTATCTTATTTGAAATAAGATTCCCGAGACTATATTCTTTACACACAATTTGTGAGATATCGTCAAGTTTACCTTTAAAATTTATTCTTTTCCAAAATTTCTTTTCTAAATTATTTAAATCTAGCATATATTTGTTAATTGAGAAGGATTTATTAATTTTTTCATATTATTATTTAATTTCATCAACTTTTTAAATCCATAAATGAAATAAATAAAAAAGAGGTTGAATATGCATCATAGAGTTACTAGGATAGAAAGAGAGCTTGATGAAATAAAAGCAGAGAATGATATAATTAAATATGATGTAGAGAAATTAAAAGATAAATTTATCGACCATACTCCCGAGCATTTTTCTCAACAGGACATACTGCGTGCATTCATTGGTGCATTATTTTTAGGATTTAGTGTTTTCTTTTCAGGAAATCTTTTTAAAATCGCCTTTGGTATTCCTATTGGGCACATTTATTTAATAATCATAGCTACACTTGTTGTTTTGACTGCTGAAATTTATTTTATAGGGTATAGCCGAGTTGTAAATAAAAAAGACAGGGGATTTATTCAATTTTTAATTAAAAGATTATTTGCTTTTTATGCGATTGCATTTTTAGTTGCATTATCTTTGTCTTTTGTTTTTGGAATACAATATCTGACAAGCACAATAGAAGAATTTATGAGAATTGTTGTTATTGTCAGCTCTCCCTGTGCAATAGGAGCATCTATAACTGATCTGCTTAAGAAATATTGATTAACTTTATATATCCCCAATTCTTTCTTTTAATATGGAAAAATACACATTTTTTGACAAGACAGCAGACGCAAAGTTTCAAGCGTTTGGAACAACTGTTGAAGAAGCATTTACAAATGCAGAAGAAGCAATGGTTAGTTTGATGTTTAAAATAGATGATGTAAAATCCTATGAATTTGATAATGAAGAAAGAGAAATATTTATTGAAGCAGACAATCTTGAAGGTTTGCTGTATAAGTTTTTGGAAGAAATTTTATTTTTATTGGATGCTGAATTTTTTATAGGCTTGATTGATGAGATAAAGATAAAAGATCCAAATCCTGAAATTGAATTTTCTAAATACAAACTAAACGCAAAATTAATCGGCACTCAGTCTATAAATCTTGAAAATCATGGAGAAGTCAAGGCCGTTACGTATAATGAGATGTATGTAAAAGACACTGATGACGGCTTTGAAGTCCAAGTTGTTGTTGATTTGTAGTTATTTCGAATAACTTTTTAAACCAATATTCTTTCTTTTATTCTATGGAACCTCAAAAGATAAATGAATTTACATGGAAGATTGAAAAGCACGGAAATATGAATGTTCCTGCAGTCATATATGCATCAGATAAATTAATGGAAAAAATAAAAAACGATAAAACAATGCAGCAAGTAATGAATGTTGCATGTTTGAAAGGTATTGTAAAACATTCTTTAGCAATGCCTGATGCGCATGAAGGTTATGGATTTTCTATAGGTGGAGTTGCTGCATTCGATATAGATGAAGGAATCATTTCTCCTGGGGGAGTTGGTTATGACATAAACTGCCTTTCAGACGACACAGAAATAATGACTGAATTCGGATATACAAAAAAAATCAAAGATTTTGAAGAAGATTTCAATGAAACTGCGGTAAATAATCTATTGTTAAAACAATCTATTTTATCTCTTAAATCATTGAATCATGAAAAACATATTGAAAACAATAAATTATTATTTTTTATGAAAAAGAAAGCAGACAAAGATGTTTATGAAATAAATTCTGAATTAGGATTTTCAATTAAATGCACGGCAGATCATCCAATATTAACAAAACAAGGAATGAAAACAATAGAAGTTTTAACAGAAGACGATGAAATAGCAATAAACACATTTAAAGGAATAAAATACCAAAAACCGCAAGATAAAATTATATTCGAAACATTAAACTGCTCAGATAACATTTTAGATGAACTAAAAAAAAGAGCGCTTTTGCCTTTAAGACAAAACAATCCTAAATTACCATATTTAACAAAAATATTAGGATATTGTTTAGGAGACGGCACATTATATTTTTCAAAAGGAAAAGGATATGTTGCATTATACAGTTCTTGCAAAGAAGATTTGATTGAAATCCAGAAAGATATTGAAAAAATAGGATATACTGCATCAATCTACTGCAGAAAAAGAGCTCATGAAATTACAGACCAGTATGCAGTTAAAAACTTCAGTTCAACAAATTACGAATTGCATATAAGATCAAATTCGTTCACGCATTTGCTTGTTGAATTAGGAATGCCGATAGGCAACAAAACCTATTCTAAATTTGATGTTCCAAAATGGATATTTGAATGTCCTTTATGGATAAAAAGATTATTTTTAGCATCATTTTTTGGAGCAGAACTAAGTTCTCCTGCAACATCATCAAAAACAGGATTTTACACACCAATTTTATCACAAAATAAAAAAATAGAATTGATAGAAGAAGGCAGAAGATTTTTAATAAATATAATGAAGCTTTTAGAAGAATTTAATATAAACGTAACAAAAATATCTGAAAGAAAAGAACATAAGAGCCAAAGATTAAGATTAATTATTTCTGCTGATGAAAAAAATCTTTTAAATTTATGGACTAAAATTGGCTTTGAATATAGTTATAAAAAATCAATTCTTGCAAATTCAGGTTCTTATTATATTTTGAAAAAAGAGCAATTAAGAAATAAACGGAATTTTATTGCGAATAAAATTATAGAATATAAAAAGAAAGGTATAAAATCATCAGAAATAAAAAGAATATTTATTGATGAAAATATAAATGAAAGTTTTATTGAAAAATGCTTGTATGGAAAAGAAACTAAAAAAAGAATCAACATGAAATTTTCTTCATTTAATGAAATTAAAAATATAAATCTATTTTTTGATAAAATAACAAAAAAAGAAATAATAAAATATGAAGGAGACGTTTATGATTTCACAGTCGATAAATCACATAATTTTATTGCTAATGGAATTATTGTATCTAATTGTTCTGTAAGATTAATGAGAACAGATTTAGATTTTAAAGAAATAATGGATAAACGAAAAGACTTATTAAATGAAATTTTCAAAGAAGTTCCTGCAGGTGTAGGAAAAAAAGGAATTACAAGATTAACTCGAGATGAAATAAGAGAAGTTTTAAGCAAAGGCGCAAGATGGGCTGTCGAGCAAGGATATGGATTCAAAGAAGATTATGAAAGAACCGAAGAATCGGGATGCATGCCTGCTGATTCAAATTTTGTAAGCGACAGAGCAATTTCAAGAGGATTACCTCAGCTAGGAACTTTAGGAGCAGGAAATCATTTTTTAGAAATTCAGAAAGTTGATAAGATTTATGACGAGAAAATTGCAAAAGCATTCGGAATAGACAGAGAAGGACAAGTAATGATTATGATACATTGCGGTTCTCGAGGATTAGGGCATCAGGTTGCATCTGATTACATACAATCAATGGAAGATAAATATGGTTTTAAAGATCTTCCAGATAGAGAATTAATCAATGCACCAATAAATTCAGAATTAGGACAACAATATTACAAAGCAATGGGTGCTGCTGCAAATTTCGCATTTGCAAACAAGCAGTTAATAACACATTGGGTAAGAGATTGTTTTGGAAAAGTTGTAGGCAATAAAGACAACATGGATGTAATTTATGATGTATGCCATAATATTGCAAAAATGGAAACTCATGAAGTTGATGGAGAAAGAAGAAAATTATGCATCCATAGAAAAGGTGCAACAAGAAGTTTTGGTCCTAACAGGGAAGAGATTCCTGAAGTTTACAGGCAATACGGCCAGCCAATAATCATTCCAGGCTCTATGGGAACAGCGTCATATCTTTTAGTCGGAACAAAAAAAGCAGAAGAAGTTTCTTTTGGTTCAACAGCCCATGGTGCAGGTAGAGTAGGAAGCAGAGCAGAAGCATTAAGAACTTTAAGAGGAGAAGATATTATTAAAAATCTTGCTTTAAAAAACATTGAGATAAAAGGAGTGTCAATGAAAGGCATTGCAGAAGAAGCTCCTGAAATGTACAAAGACATTGATGAAGTTGTCAGAGTATCTCATGGCTTAGGAATAGGAAACATGGTCGCTAGACTAGTTCCAATTGGCGTAATGAAAGGATAAATAATTAAGTCAATTCTTTAAGTTCATCTATTCTTTTTTTAGCATCCAGAGATGAAGAAAACATCTTCCAAAATATTTTAGAAAGCCAATCAGCCCATTCTTTGTCGTTGATTGTATAGAAAATAAATTTCTTTTTATTTAATTCATTTATTTTTCCTGTTGGCTCTTTGACTTCTTTGAACCTTATTGTCTGCTTATCAGAAATCATTCCACGTAATGGCTGCTGCTTATGTCTTATCTCGACTAATTCTTTCCCATATTTGAAATTCAATGAAAGAAGTTTCTCGACATTTTCTTTTCCAACTAAATCAACAATGCAGACTGCTTTGATATTTACTCCTCGTTTCATCGCATTCTCAATCTCGTGGAAAATATTATACTCTTTGCTCTTTAAATTAATAAATGAAAGATTTCCTGAAAATATTAGTAATTGATTTTTTGTGTTTCTCAAAATAGAAACTAATTGCTCGATATCTGTCTTGTTTTCATCAGATGCTAATTCAACAGATGCTTTCTTCTTATTTTTAGAAATAAATTGATAAATTTCGAAAGCAGAAAAATCCTCTGTTCTTTTTTCTGAAAGAATATCTTTTTCAAGCATTTCCTGAAATACAGAATGGCTTACTTTCTCTATGCTTGCCCAATACACTATCTTCAATGCTCCTCTTGTTCCTTTTCTGAATATTTTTGTTGTTATTGTTCCGAATTCTTTTTCTATATCTAAAACATATCTCTCTGCTGTTCTCCAATTCTTGTCTAGATGCTTGGATATTTCATCTATTGTTCTTGGCTGTGAATAGACAAAGGATTCAATTTTTTTTATTGTTTCTTGTTCAAGCATAATTCTGAAAATAAATGAAGATATATAAATTTTTCTAAATACAACTAGGATGACAAAATTGACGTAGAAATGTTAATATAAACTACAAGTATGAAAAGAATCTTGACAAATAAAAGAAGAAATAGAGGAAAACTATGAAAATTTCATATAAAAGACAAACAGGAAACAGACAGCTACTTGAATTTATTGTCATTAAAAAACCGAAATGTAAATCTTGCGGAGAAATTCTAAAAGAAATAAACAATAATGGTGCTGAATGTACAAAATGTAGGATATTATATAGATTTTAGATGGAGGATAAGATGATGCAAAACAAAAAACAGAAATTATTTTTAAAATATGACAAAAATAAATGGAATGAAATATTTGTCGATCCAAAGCCAACATTACAATTATTCATAACTAATAAATGCAATAAACGATGTTCTGGATGTTTTTATCAGGATTATTTAGATTCTAATTCTGAGATGAATTTTACAGATTATAAAACTAAAATCGCCGAGCATCCATTTATTAAAAAAATAATTCTTTTAGGAGGAGAACCGACCATGCATTCAGAACTTGAAAAAATTCTCAATTATAATAATGAACAAAACCTGAAAACAACAATTTATACAAATGGATTTAATTTAAAAAAATTAGAAAATATGAATGAAGAGGAGTTAAAAAATATTGATCTAAGAATTGGAGTATTAGGATTAAAAGGTCATGAGAAATCTCTTTCTGAAATTTCAACAAATTTGCCTGCAACTATTGTCTATATGTTGAGGAAAAATAATCTTGACCAACTACTTCAGACTATGGAATTCGCTGAAAAAAATTTTAATTGCAATAATTTCTATATATCTAGCATAAGAGATATTGCAGTCACAAAAGATTTTTGGGCAGATACAAAAGAAACAATAAGCATGGAAGAATACGCAGATTTTGTGCAAACCTCTCTTGATAAATATGAAGGAAATATAAAAAGATTGCATATTGCTCGTCGAGGAATATTAACAACAGACCAAATAGAAAAATATGCCGAAATAAGAAGCTGCAGATTTCTAAATATATTTCCAAATAATAAAAAAACAATATGTCCTTTAGACATATCATTAAATATCAAAGAAAATATTGATGAAAAATTCCACGGATTTTATGCAAGACCATGCAATAAGAATTATGAATGTATTATGCAAAAAATTGTTTTGGAGAAAAAATAATTTTTTATTTTTTTATATCTCAATTACTTTTCCTTTAGGACCAACATTAATCACTCTTGTCTTTCCGATTTTTTCTTCAAGACCTTCTGCTTCATGCACGTGAGAACAGAATAAAATATCTGGTTGAAATTTATCTATTGCTTTTCTAACTGCTTTTGAGCCAGGAAAGAACTGAGTGAATTTTTCCATTTTTGAATCTGATGGATGAACGTGAGTTACCATTATTTTTGTTTTCATATCATGGATATAATCAAATCCTTTCTTTAACAAATCATATGTTTCTTTGTCTGTTATCTGATGTATTCCAAGATTTACTGCAGAACATCCGAAAATACCTAAAACTTTATTTAAGTTCTTTGTTTTCGGATCAACAAATTTTAAAGAATATCCGTGCATGTTTTTAACACCATAAACTTCAGAAAGAAAATCAACTGTTGCTAAACTTTCATGATTGCCCGGGATAATAAGAACTTGTTTATGCTCTTTAATAAATGGGCCGATTAAATTTGCTGTGCTTTGGTCTGATTGAGTTATATCCCCACAAAGAATAACTAAATCAACATTTTCTTTTTTTGCTTTCTCAGCTAATTTTTTTACAATACCCATATCACCATGGATATCTCCTGCAGATAGAATTTTCATAGTTTTATTTATTTAATTCAATTTCCTCTAAAGGAAATTCTATTTTTTTATTTTGGTAATTAGATGATTTTTCTATTCTTGGTTTTATTTCAACATCTTCTCCGATGAGATTTATTATAGTTGAAGGAGTGCCTTTTTTTTCACCTTCATAAAAAACATAATCTACATTATTTCTTATATCTCTTTCAAGGTCGTCCAATGAAGTCATA
>CAZSEK010000028.1:0-545 GCA_964605945.1 uncultured Methanosarcinales archaeon | reverse complement strand
ATAAAATCATGCCCTGAAATATTTGCAGATGTTGTTACAATAGGATATTTAAGCATTGAAACAACAACATAGAACCAATTATTTGGCATTCTAACTCCGATTGTATCAGAGAATGAAACATTTTTAGCAATTGCTTTTTTATTTTTTAATTTAAGTATTAATGTATAAGGTCCTGGAAGTTTTCTTATCCAATCTTCTGCTTCATTTGTGACGATGCAGTTCTTATATATCCATTCTTTATTTGGAATTATTATTGAAAAAGGATGTTCTGTATTTTTTATTTTTCTAATTTTATCGACGAGTTTTTCATTTGTTGCATCACAACCTATTCCATAAATAGTATCTGTTGGATAAACAAATGTTGCATTTTTTAAATCTCTTAAGATTACATCTCTATGCAATGCATATTCGTCCATGTTGATTATTATCATAGAAAAAGTGAATGGATTTGTATTTATAAAGGTGATTTTTTATAAAATATCTGACTAAAATCAATAACATTTATAAATAAGATATACTTACTAGTAAGATAATCTTATCTAAGG
>CAZSEK010000027.1:0-12229 GCA_964605945.1 uncultured Methanosarcinales archaeon | reverse complement strand
AATTTATCTCGTCCTTTTTGGAATTTAGAATTTGCAATTTTTATAATTAATTTAATATATTCTTCTGAAACAAGAAGTTTTCCTTTTTCTGCAAGAGGAATATACATTTTTTCTGTTGAGCAGATTTCAACAATGATTATGTTTGAATAAGCAATGATTCCTGATCTTCTTAGACCAGTATCACGTGCAATTTTGAGAAGCTTATTTGCATCATCCATTGTTCTACATGCAACATGAATTATCATGTTTTCTTGCCTTAGCCAAACCATTTCTTTATGTTTTTTTAGATTTTCTTTTGACAATGTGTGAGTTATAATCTGTTTTAACATGTTTGCATCGATTTTTTCATGACTTACAAACAGCCAGTTTACATCTTGTTTTTTTTCTGCTTCTGTTAATATGTAAATTCTTCCTGAACAGGAGCTTTTTGTGTAGAAATCGTCTAAGTTATTTAAATAATCTATAAGAGGAATTATTGCTTTGTCAACATCACCTTTTCTGCTCTTATCTGGCTTGTATAATTTATCCAAACATAATTTTTTCTGGAAATTGAAATCGTTTTTTGTTTTCATTTCAATCAATATAGTTTTATCATTCAAAGTTTTCATCAAACTTTTTTTATCTTTGCAACAAAGAATCCTTCTGTGTTGTTGTCGTAAGGATGTATTCTTAAGCATTTTTTGACTTCAGGATTTATATTTAGTTCTTGGAATTTTAATATTACGTTTGTTCTTTTAATGCCTAATTTTTTATCATCTATTTCCTGCAGTTTTGCATTTGGATATTTATTCAATAAATAAGAAACAACAGCTTCATTCTCTTCAGGTTCGATTGTGCATGTGCTGTAAACCAACTCTCCGCCATCTTTTAATAAGTTGAATGCAATTTCAATTAATGCTGTCTGAAGTTTATTTAATTTAGTGATTCCGAGAGGATTCCACATAGTGATTGTTTTCAATGATTTTCTTATTGTTCCTGTTCCCGAGCATGGCGCATCAACTAATATTTTATCGAATCTAAAATTAGGATTCTCTTTTCCTATTCTTTGCAATCGTGATTCCATCATCATTGTTATTATTGCATTATGAACTCCGCATCTTTGCAGATTCATTCCCAATGCTTTTAATCTTGCGCCAGCAACATCATTTGCAAGAAGAATGCCTTTGTTTTCCATATACATAGCCATCTGAGTTGTTTTGCTTCCTGGTGCAGCACACATATCTAAAACAAGCTCTCCTGATTTTGGAGCAAGAACAACAGGAGGTATCATGGATGCTGATTCCTGTACATAGATATATCCAAGTTGATGCTCTATAAGATTTCCTATGTCAAATCTTTTTCCATCTTTAAATTCTATCCAGAATCCTTCTTTGCACCAGGGAATTTGCTCGAGATTCCATCTGTCAGATAATCTTTTTTTAATATCTTTAACATCAATCTTCAGAGTATTTACTCTGATGCATTTTCTAATGTAAGATAAAGAATAATTCATGAATTTTTCATAATCTTCTCCGAGTAATTCTCTATAATGTTTTTCAAACTTCTCTTTTACATCAACATTTCTTGGAATCTTTTCTAGATGATGCTCGTATTCTGGAGGAAGTTCGTTCTCCTCGATGATTTCATCTACATTATTTTCATTTAGTTTACATTCTTGACAAGTTTCGTCTTCGTGTTTTTTCATAGTTTCTTTACCATATATGGACCTTCTAATTCATATTTAAATTTTCTGTAATAATTTCTTACACCTATTCCTGAAATAATAATCATTTTCTTTTTTCCATTTTTTACTGCTATTTCTTCTGCTTTCTTCAAAAGAATTTCTCCAAATCCTTTATGCTGTGATGATTTTTTTTCAGATTTTCCCAATGATGTTGCGCTTCCATAAACATGAAGTTCTCTTATCAATGCACATTTGTTTTTATCTGTAATTTCTTTTCTTAATGATTGTGACGGAAATCTCATTCTGCAAAATCCCACAAGATAATTATCTGGCGTAACAATTGATATAAAATATTCTTTTCCATGACTTGCATCATATTTGATTATTTCGAATTTTATTTTGTTTGCATCAAATTCATGAGATTTAATCTCTCTGCACCTTATACAATTACATTTGATTTTATTTTTTTGCATCAGTGCATCAGCATACTGCCTTAGATTCGTTTTATCTACGCCTGATTCTGTTGCATAAGTTGGAATGTCTCTCTGAACTCTCATTATTCTGCAGTATTTTGGAATATGTTTTTTGAATTCGACAATAATTTCTGCTGCTTCCTGTGTTGTTAAAGGTTTGAATGTTTCTTTTTCTTTTTTTACATTTTTGTAATGTTCATAAAGTTTTGTTCCTTTCATCACCATGCACGGATATATTTTCAGCATATCTGGCCTATAATCAGGATTTTCAAAAATGTGCTTTAATGATTCAATATCTTTTTTCACAGAAATTCTTTCAACTTTTCCACTTTTGCTTTTATTTGGAAGACCAGGCATAATGTGAAAATTTAATTTAAAGCCAAGATCCTTTAATGTTTGAATTGATTCAATAGAATCTTTTGCAGTATGTCCTCTTTCAATTATTTTTAAAACATCGTCGTAAATTGTCTGTATTCCTAATTCAATTCTTGTGCACCCATAATTTAAAAGTTCATTTCCATCAACTAAATTTCCTTTGTCTGGTCTTGTTTCAAGAGTCATGCCGACACATTTTATTTTTGTATTGAATTTTTTTCCAGCGTCGTCATTTTTCTCTTGTTCCCAGCGCAGTGATTTTATATTTTTATTTTTGAGTTCTAGTATTTTAGAATGTATTCTTTCAGTTCGTTTTGCATCTTTAACAGAAATTGTGAGTTCGAAGAATTCTTTGAATTTTTCAATATCAAACAAACCATCACTACTATAGAATTTTTTTGAAAAATCATTCATTGCCTTGAAGCAGTTCATTATAAAATTTTCTTTGTATTCTTTTTCAAAATTCAAAAATGTACCTCCCATTATTATCAATTCAACTTTTTCAGGATTCTGTCCAAGGACAACATATTGCTCAAGCCTGTTGAATATCTGAAGATAAGGATCATAATCATTTCTGATTCCTCTTAGTGTTGCGGGTTCTTTTCCTGTGTATGATTGCGGAACATCGCCAAATTCACTATTAAGGCCTCCTGGGCAGAAAATGCATTTTCCATGGGGACATTTTCCTGGTTTGCTCATCACAGCAACAACAGCAACACCTGAAATAGTTCTTATTGGTTTTGTTATAAATATTTTTTTAATTTCTTTTGTAATTTTTTTTCCGTCAGCATTTATGAGAATTTGAATGTTTGTAGGTATAGATTTTAACTTGTATTTTTTTGTTATGCTTTTTTTTATTGCATTTATTTTCTGGCTGTCTATTATTGATTCTGAATTTGATTTTATTTTTTTTAATGAATTTGATTTTGTTTTTCTTAATTCTTTATTTAGCTCATCAACTAATTCATTGCATGCATTTCTTAGAGCTTTATCTATGTTGCTTTCATTAGCCATACTTTAGAGAATAAATACGAGTTTATAAATTATTTTGTTGTGTGCTTCAAATTACTCAATCAATAAACTCCGTGTTGTTTATGTGTCATTAATATGAATCCGAAGAATATCAAACAAACTGCCATAAACCAAGCCATATATTGGGAAGGAACAAGGAAATCTTCTGTTAATATGCCCAATAATTTTAGTATTGAAAATACTCCGACAATAAATACGAAAAATCCTACTATTTTTTCTATTTTGAATAATATTGGTTTGGGATATTTGTACGGCATCATTTCAATCTCCTTTTATCTATGTTGTTTTTTAATATTATTTCAGTATTATATTATAAATTTTATTGTTAATTTTAAATTTTATTGTTAATTTATATGTTGTTTCACATTCACGCATTTACTTTAATTGTGTGATTATGTACATTGTTGAACTTCTCCTTAATAAATATTTTGCTTAATTCCATTACTATGAAGCCTAAACAAGACACTGCTAATAATATTCCCCAATCTCCTAGAGATAATGCAACAGTTCCAAATACTTTCTGCAATGGGGCAAGATAAATAACTGCTATTTGCAATAATATCGACGCAATTACTGAAAGTATGAGCCATTTATTTGGCATCGTGTGATGTTTTAAATTGAAAATAGGCATGAATGATCTTGCACTCATTACAGCAAACATTTCAAACATAACAAGTGTTGTGAATGCCATTGTTTGCGCCAGAGCAAGTTCTTTGTGCAGATATAAATTGAAAACAAAAATAGTTCCTAATCCCATGACAATACCAAAAATTATTATAAGATACAGCATTTGCTTTGTTATAGGATGTTCTTTTGGATTTCTTGGAGGTCTTTGCATGACATCTTCTTCTGCTGTTTCTGAACCAAGTCCAAGAGCAGGTAAACCATCTGTCAGCAAATTCATCATAAGTATCTGAAGAGGAAGCATCGGCAGAGGAAGTTTTGCAACGATTGCAATAAATATAGCAACAATTTCTCCCATATTACAAGAAAGAAGATATTTGGTTGATTTGATTATTTTATCATACATTGTTCTTCCTTCTGCGATTGCATTGACTATTGTTGTAAAATTGTCGTCTGCTAAAACAGCTTTTGCGACTTCTTTGCTTACATCAGTCCCTGTTATGCCCATGGCAATTCCTATGTCTGCTTTTTTTAGAGCGGGAGCATCATTTACACCATCTCCTGTCATTGCAACAATATGTCCTTTTTTTTGCAGTGCGCTTACAATTCTTGTTTTTTGAATAGGCATTGCTCTTGCAATTATTCTTATGTCGTCTATTTTCTCAGCCAGTTCTTCATCACTTATTTTATCAAGTTCAGCTCCTGTAAGAATAATATCATTTCCTTTAAGCAAACCTATTTGTTCGCCTATTGCTTTTGCTGTTGCAGGATGATCTCCTGTAATCATGATGACATTAATTCCAGCGTCATTACATTGAGCTATTGCTTCTTTCACACCATCTCTTGGAGGATCAATCATTCCAACTAATCCGATGAAAACAAGATCTTTTTCTACTGTGTTTATTTCTTTTGTTTTTAATTTTGATACATCTTTATATGCTAAAGCAAGAACTCTTAATGATTTAGAAGCAAATGCATTATTTGTTTCGTTGATTTTATCAATGTGTTTTTTAGTTATTTTGATTTCTTTTCCATTAATTAATATCTTGTCGCATATTTTAAGCATTAAGTCTGGTGCGCCTTTTACGTATGCAGATGTTTTTTTGTTTTTATTATTTTGGAATATGACTGACATTCTTTTCCTGTCTGAATCAAAAGGAAGCTCTTTTATCTCTGTAAATCTTTCTTTTATATATTCTTGATCTATGTTTGCTTTTTTAGCCAGAACAATCAAAGAACCTTCAGTAGGGTCCCCGATTATTTCCCATTTCTTGTTTTCTGTCTCGAGAAGTTCTGCATTATTGCATAAAAATCCTGTTGTTACAAGAAGCTCTAATTCTTTTTTATCTTTAATGTTTATTTCTTTTGTTTTTATTTCAGTTTCCTTTGCTGAAGTTTTTGAATTTTCTTTTGATATTATTGAGAATTTTCCTTCAGGCATATATCCTGAACCTGAGACTTCAATTATTTCATTATTGACAAATAATTTTGTTATTGTCATTTGATTTTTAGTGAGTGTGCCGGTTTTATCTGTGCATATAACAGTTACTGATCCAAGACTTTCTGCAGCAGGAAGTTGTTTTATTATCATATTTTTCTTTGCAAGTGTTTTTGTTCCAATTCCAAGACTTACTGTGACTATTGCAGGAAGAGAACTTGGGACTGCAGCGACAGCAAGACTTAATGAAAATAAAAACATTTCAGCCATTTTAACTTTAAGATTTAACAAACCTATTATGAAAACAATTAAAACAAGTCCAAGAACAGCCAATCCTATTTGTTTTGCCATTGCTTCAAATTTTATCTGCAAAGGAGTTGTTGTTTCTTTTATTTCCTGTATTGATTCTGCTATTTTTCCAAGTTCTGTCCTCATTCCTGTTGATACTGCAATTCCTGATCCTTTTCCATAAACAATTGTTGTTCCCATGAAAACCATATTTTCCTGGTCTGATATTATTGAATCTTTTTTTAAAACAGCAATATTTTTTTTAACAGGAACAGATTCTCCTGTTAATGATGCTTCTTCAACTCGCATGCTGGATTCATCTATAAGTCTTAAATCAGCAGGAACAATGTCTCCTTCTTCCAATAGGATTATGTCTCCGGGAACAATATCTTTTGCAAGAATTTTTTGTTCAATTCCATCTCTTAAAACTTTTGCATAAGGTGCAGACATTTTTTTAAGAGCTTCCATTGCTTCTTCTGCCCTGTATTCCTGAACAAAACCAAGAATACCTGAAAGCAAAACAATCGAAAACATTCCTATTGCATCAGGAATTTCACCAAGAATAAGACTTAATATTGTTGCGCCTATAAGCAGAAATATGAGGAAATTATTGAATTGACTCAAGAAAATAAAAAAGAGACTTTTTTTTGGTTTCTTTTTCAGCTCATTATGTCCGTATTTTTTGAGTCTTTCTTTTGCTTCAGAGTCAGATAATCCTTTTTCAGAAGAATTTAATTGCTGATATATTTGTTTTATGTCCTCATCAAAATACACTAAACTCACCTCTTAATATAAATACATACAACATTATGAATTATACCACTATATACAATATCAATATATAATATAAACCTTAATAATAGGTGTTTATAAATATTATTAATTTAAAAAACAACACATTATTGGGTTTTGTTAAAATATTCTTGTATTGAATGTATTTAAAAAAATCCAAACATTTTCCATGCTAAAAATAAAACAAACAAGATATACAATAATAGCAAAATAATTCCTTCTAATCTTTTTAAATCATTATTTTTATACATGAAAAACACAAATAAGGTTGTAACAAAAATCAAGAAAGGCAGAATAAACTGCATATCAGTCATTTGAACAGCGAATGGTCTTATTATTGCCCCTATTCCTAAAATCATAAATATATTAATTATGTTTGAACCGACAACATTTCCCATTAGTATCTGGCTGTTTTTCTTTTTTGCAGCAGTTACTGATACCATCATTTCTGGAAGTGTTGTTCCAAGCGCAATTGCAAAAAATCCAATCATTGATGCAGGAATATTAAAACTTAAGGCAATTGTTGAAGCACTTTCAATTAAATATTTTGCTCCTAAATAAACTAAAAACCCGCTACCGATAAATACAAGTAAATTCAAATACACATTTTCTTTTGGTTTTTCTGAAAGAATGTTTTCTTGTTCAATGTGTTTTAATTCTGTTTCTGCAGTGAATACAAACAGATTTAATTTTTTCCTTATTTCTAAAAGCTCAATTATATAGATTCCATAAATCAATAAAAGAATGATTCCTTCAAGTGCAGATATCTCTCCATTTATTGCAAAAATAAACAGCAATGCAGGACCTAAAATTAAAAAGATTGCTTCTCTTTTCAGCATGTCTTTGTTTATTACAATTACAGTGAATATGGATATTATTCCAAGATTTAGGCATAGATTCATTATGTTCGCGCCAGTTATGTTTCCGAGCATTATTGCAGAATTATTTGTTAAAGAAGCTATAATTGCATTTGCAAGTTCAGGCAGAGAAGTTCCTATTGATACAAGAGTTAATCCTATTATGAATGCAGATATCTTAAAATGTTTTGCAAGCTTTACTGCACCATCAACAAATAGGTCTGCGCCTTTCAAAAGTATGGCGAATGCAATAATAAATATTAAAATAGTTACGAACATATATTTAAATTAACAAAAAGATTTATAAAGTTATTTACTGATTGTATGATTATGCCTGAAATTTCAGAAGAAGAGATGCAAAATATGTCTGCTGAGCAGATAGCAGAGCTACAAAAACAGAACTGTATATTCTGCAAAATTGCATCAAAAGAAATTCCTGCAAAAATAATTCATGAAGACGACGATATAATGTGCATTCTTGATATAAATCCTGCTTCTGAAGGGCATATTCTTGTCTATCCAAAAAAACATTATATGATTCTGCCTCACATCCCTGATGATGTAATTGAAAACTTATTTTCTGTTGTTAAATTAATGTCAAATACTTTACTCAAATCACTGCAGTGCAAAGGAACATCTGTATTTATTGCAAATGGACAGGCAGCAGGACAGAGAGCTCCTCATGTGATTGTTCATGTTTTTCCTCGTAGGGAAAATGATGGATTGTTAGGGCTTCCTAAATATGAAATGAATGACGAACAGATTGCAAAACTTAAAGCTACACTTAAACCCTATCTTGTTCAGATGCTGGGAGCACATAAGGGAAAAGAAGAAAAACATATGTCAGAAAAAAAAGAACATCACGCAGTTATTAAGGGAACGGAAAATAAAGAATCGCCTCATGACAAAGATTCAGAAAAACATCATAAAACAGAATCAGAAAAGAAAAATGATGAAGAAAAAATATCTAAAGAATCATCAAAAAAAACAAAACCTACTAAAGACTCAAAATCATCCAATACAAAATCTCCTGCGACCGGGGCAGCTAAAAAACCAAGTTTAGACGACATATCAAAATTATTTGGAGCATAATTAAAGATGAATTGTGAAATCTGCGAAAATAAATTCGAGAAAAACATCTTATATGAAAATGATAAGATAATAATTATGGTAGCTCCAGATACAGCCACATCAGGTCATCTGCAGATATATCCTAAAAAACATTATCAAATTCTTGAGCAAGTTCCTGCTGAATTATTGGCATATATGGGTGTTGCAGCCAATAAATTGTCTATAGTGTTGTTTGAGCTGTTGAAAGTTCATGGAACAAACATTATAATACAAAACGGAGTTCCTGCAGGGCAAACATCACCTCATTTCTGTATCAATGTCATTCCCAGAAGAACAGATGATGGATTAAAATTAGACTGGGATTTAAAACAAGCGGCTCCAGAAGCATTAGAAAACATACAAAGAATAATTGAAGAAGGAATGAATGCTCCTGAACCTCAGATTGTTTCTGAAGAATCAACAGAGACATCAGATGAAAAAGAACATGAATTGAAAGAGCCTAGCTCTGAAGAATCTCCTGAAGAAACATCAAATTCAGACAAACCAAAGAAAAAATCAACCAATTATTGGTTAAAAAGTCTTGAGAGAATTCCTTAGATTAAATTTTACTTATATATTTGAGAATTTATCTTTTCTTAATCTCTCAAATCTTTCTTCAGCTTTTTTACGATCTTCGGCTTTTTTAGGATCTTGATATCTTAATCTCATCTCTCTTATCTGCTCTTCTTTTTTAAAATAGTCTAATACTGATCCGTTGTATTCTTTTAATTTAGTATAAATCTCTTTAGGTAATCTTTGATATATTTCTTTAGTATGTGCAGAATAAGCATTAATTTTTTTAACCATTTCTAATGATTGTGGATTATCACCCTTATATTGCGAATAAGTGGCAGTTTCATCAGGATGAATTTTGGCATTTACTAAATCGTAAATTTCTAATATTGTTTTTTGCATTTTAATATCTGGAATAGATTTAGTGGATTTCATTTCTATATCTGCAATAGATGAATAGAATATATATAAAAATTCAGCTTTTTCTTTTTCTTTATTCATTTTTTCTGTTTGTGCATAATTTTGTGTCCATTCAGGAGTTCCTGGTGCATCTACCCGTAGCATATTCTTTTTACATTCATCAATTAATTCATCAACAGAATACATCAATATTTTTTGATTTTTCTCGTCTTTTAAATTTATTCTTTTTACAGAAGCTATACTTTTTTCGCTTAGAGAATATACAAATTTATTGACTTCTAAATTACTCATAGTTATTTGAGAATTAATGTCTTGTTTTTCATTCAAATTTAACTCAACCCAATTTCCTAAGTATATATTTTCTTTAGCATCATCAAAATATAATTGTGCTAGAAAAGTATGGGTTTGTCCATTTTTTACTTCTAGAATTACCTCTGTTCCTTCTATGAATTCTGTTTCTTCACCTTGCTTTAATTTAACTATATTTTTATTATTAAAATATCTTTTAACTATTTTACCACTTTCTAAAATCATTTCTAATAAAGGAGTTCTTGTTTCTGCTCTCTGTTCAACAGAATATAATTCTTCTCTTAATTGTAATTCTCTTTGATGTTCTTTTAAAGGTATGCTGTTTCTTAATGCATCTTCTAATGTTTGTATTTGCAATTTAAATTTTCTTTTCTCTGCATTTGCTTGAAAGAAATTTTCTGTTATTGATTTTTTTTCTTTCTCTGATTTTTTTATTGCAAGTTCATATTGTCTGATTTTAGATCCTTGTTTTTGATGAGCTAGCTCATATGCTTCATTTTCTTGAATTATTAATTGAAGTGTTTCTTTGTTAATCTCATTTGAATTGACATTAGTTTCTTTTAATCTTTGGTCTAGATCACTTCTTATTCTTTCTAAGTTTTTAATTCTTTGTGCGGCATAGCTTATTTTTCCAGAAAGTTCAGCATTTTGCTCTTCTTTTTCACGTAATTCGCTTTCTTTAGAATGTGTTACTTTTTTATATCCATCTATTTGGCTTTTGTAGTTTTTTATTTCAATAGTTAGGTTTTGAATTATTGCCTCTGTTTCAACTTTTATTTTCTTTAAATCTTCTTCTTTTCCTTTCTGGAAAATAGGTGAAGATTGAGAATGATATATGAATTTTTGAATGTAGGGTTTTCCTTCAAAGGTTCCTCTGGAGATTATTTCAACACTAGGGGATGAACTAAAAAACATTTCTACATCTACACCGAAAAGTTCAAGTTGTACTTTATCTTTATCTCTCAAACCTGTTGGAGCTAAAGCTATCATTGTTTCTAATCCTGTTTTGTCCGTAAACATAATTCCTTTAGGTTTTTTCCCAGTCATTTTAATCACTCATACATAGTAATAGATGTTGGTATTTATAAAGTTTACGCTTTTTGTCACTTATTAGTTGTAATTATATTTTTATGTTAATTAATTGTTTTGTTTTAATTAAATCAGACATTGTTTAATGTGTCTCACACCATATAGAATATACTAATAAATAGATATATTTTGTTTATGGAACTATTGCTTTTTTAAGTTAAATAAGCATAAAAATAGTTCCATTTTGTTAATAATCGTTCCAGAACAATCTTACTTAAAAACAGCGCTGTTTTTAGCATCCTAAACATTTGCGAAGCGCAAATTTTTATGATTTTACAAAAATAAGAAGAACCAGTTACCTAAAAGTAAAGTAAGGATTAATGCAATCAAGAAACTAGGAATAAAGGGAATTCCTTCTTTTATCATGATTTTTCTAATCTTTCCTTTCTTTTTTAATTTTAATAATAATTCAATCTGCTCTTTTGAAATCCCCAGATCTTTTGGACCTGCAATTTTTTTCTTTCCAATATAAACATCTTTGTATATCCAGTCTCCTTCTGTCAGTTTCTCGACAGGGATTTCTTTTATCATGCAGCTTTCCTCGATAATCTTTACAAAGAGCCACATATAGAACATCACAAATAGTGCTGCAATAATACCAAATAAAATGTATCTGAGATGGAAATCAACAGGTAATAAAAAGAAAATAACTATGAGCGCAAGCACAGTGAATGAAAGCAGAATTCTTCTCACTATTATTATTTCTTTTTTATGAAGGTATTCGCCAAATTTTTTCATAAATATTTTTCTGTTTTTAATAGCTAAATATATGCTCCATACAATTCCGTATACTGCACCCACGAGAAGAATGTTTAATAATAATGTCAAGAAAGAAATATTGTGCTCTCCAAATACACCAAAAACATTAAATCCTATTGCAGCACCCAATCCCATCAACAGTTTGCTGTCTCCTCCACCCCATTGCCCGAGATAAAACATAGCATAAGCAAGTATCAGTCCGAGTACAAATCCCATTGTTGTTTGCGCAATGTATATATAGTTCCAATAAATTATAGAGTATATTATAGAAACACCGAAACAAAAATATATCAATATATATGAAACATAGTCAGGAACCTCTCGTTTCTTGATATCTGTAATAGAACCTATCACGAGAGCAATAATTGCTGCAATGATGTTGATTAAGATCATGATTGTTTAATTCTATACTCAAATATAAATTTATTTATTATTTCATTACATCTGTCTCAAGGATACCCAATTTTTGAAAATTGGGAGGAATTGA
>CAZSEK010000026.1:0-12595 GCA_964605945.1 uncultured Methanosarcinales archaeon | reverse complement strand
CACAAAATAAAATTAATCCTCAATTATTTGTTAATTGTACTTTCAATTCAGCAGGAGAAAGAGGAACAGCACCATATTCTCAGTATTGCGATTTAGACCAGCAATGGGATAATTATCAAATTTATATGCTAAAACCAATAATTGTAAAATAAAAGAAATTATCTAACTACAACTATTTTTTTTGTTGCTTGTTCTTTTTCTGTTTGTGCTCTTAAAATATAAATTCCAGATGCAGTTTTTTCATATTGATTATTATTTACATTCCATTTTAATGTTTTTATTCCTTCAGAAACATTTCCATCATACAATGATGCAACTTTCTGTCCTTGTAAATTATAAACATCAACTTTCAAATGTTCTGATTTGTCAAAACTGCATTCAATATTTACATAATTTTTTGCAGGCAAAGGATATACTCCTTTAATTAATCTTGATAAATATTTTGTCATTTCGGGAGGGTTTCCTGCTACACCTGTTGGAGCAAGTGAATCTGCAATTGCATCCATATCTAAATTATTCTTTCCTATTTCTTTCAAATGTTGCAGTTGATATGCTATCATCATATATGCTTCATCTTTTGGTTGTGTTTTATCTTCTCCTAAATAATTAGTTGGGTGATAAATTACATCATTTCCAGAGGGAAATGTTAATGCTCTATAACTTGCTTCTTTTAAAATTGAAATATAACTTACAGGTGTTGTTAATTTACACCCCGCAGTTTGTATATATTTACCATCTCCTGTAGGTGTTATTTGTGTTGAATTGCTTGTTCCAGGATACATATATATTCCTTGTTCTGTCGAACCTGCTGTTGTATCAAATGCTACAAAATTAAACAATATTTTTCCTGAATAATTATTTCTCCATGTCAACCAGTCTCTTATTTTTTGTGAATCAATATCTGAAAATGAACTTGATATCATAACAGGAATATTAAAATTAGACCAATTTGCTTCAACATTCATCAATATAGGATTTTTTTGAATATTGTCAACATGGTGTACACTCTTCATTTCATCTGCTCTTGTTTCAATAGTATCTACACCAGTTGTGTCAGTTCCATTTCTTATATATTCTTTAGAAACTAATGGTGCATGTAGTGTTGTATCAGAATTAATAGTAAATGTTTGTTTAGCACCTAAATAATTATCTTTTGCAATTCTTAATTCAGTATCTCCTGTTTTGTTAAAAACAGCAGTTCCAAAACCATCTGTATTTAATTTAGTTGAACCAGAACCATCTGTTGCAATTACTTCAACACCGGGTAAAGCATCACCTTGCTGATTATATGCGTTTATTGTAAGATTTGCAGCTTCAGCAACAACAGGACTAGCTAATTGTGAAATTAATTCAACTAATGCAATTGCTCCTCCCAATTTAACTGCAAGATTACTTTTTCCTTTATGAACTTCATATATTTTTCCAGAATTTGATAAATGAATTTGTGGTCTATTAACACCATAACTTTGAGCAATACCACTACAGAAATCATCCAATGAATTTTTTCTTGTTATGATTTTTGTCATAGTAAGCACCTCTTATCCTATATAATGTATTAACTTATATATAAATGTTTCGGTTATATACCACTATCAAGTGACAAAGAATAGAATTTGAGGATTATAGAGTGTATATCCTTAAAAATCACAATTTCAGGATGTTCATGGCTTTATAATGGAGGAGGTTCTTCTTATGATTGTACAAGTCCAGATGCGTATTTATATGATTTAATTAGCTGTACTTCAACATCTTCATTAGACGGAACAACATGTACAGGAATAAAACAATGTTTAGGTACAGGATGGACTTCATGTCAGAATTCAATAATAGAAGTATGCGATAATATGGATAATGATTGTAATGGAATAAAAGATGATAATGCAGTTTGTCCTTCAGGACAAACCTGTGTAAATGGGGCATGTACAGGAACATGTTCTCCATTAAAAGAAATATGCAATGATAAAATAGATAATGACTGCGACGGAAAAATAGATGCTGAAGATAGTCTTCCTTATGTTAGCTCATTATCAAAAATGGAAATGTCTTTAGGAAATATAAAAGACGAAGGATATAGTCTATTAAATATTTGGAGAAATTCTCCTAAACTTTGGCAATTAAGAGAGTTAAGCAGTGATTTACAGAAAAGATGTAATCAATGTGATTCATATAATTCAGAGTGCTCAGGATTTACATTAGAAATGGAATTGTATAGAAAACTTTATAATAAAAATCCATTTTGTAAACATTAAAATGAGAACAATACAACTTGAATGTATAGTATTTAGAAAAAAAGAAGGTAAATATGAATTTCTTTTATTAAAAAGAATACCTAAAAAAGGTGGCTTTTGGCAACCTGTTTGTGGTGGAATGGAAAAGGCAGATAATTCTTTAATAGATGCTGCTTATAGAGAATTAAAAGAAGAAGCAAACATTTCTAAAAAAGATATAATTAATGTCTTAGAAAATATACACTATTTCGAAATAAATAAAAATTATTTGACTGGAGAAAATATTCCTACAATAAGAGAGTATGTCTTAGGTTTTCAAGTTAAATCCGAAATTAATATAGAAATAGATAAAAATATTTATCAAGAACATGAAGAAATAAAATGGGTTTCTTTTGAAGAAGCATTACAATTATTAAAATGGGAAAATAATAAAGATGGATTTAAAAAACTAAATATTTTATTAACAAAAAAATAATAGATTCTTACACCTTTCTTTTTTCTGAAAGCTCATTTTGTTCACATAAGGCTAATAAATTTACAAATGAATTATCTTTTGATGCAAACCCAAAATACAATCTTTAAATCACAACAAAGAAAATGCCGAACATTTTTAAGTTTCTAAAATTTATAATTTTCGAAACATAGAAAACTCAACTAGTTTTCGGGCTTCGGAAACTATGTTTCCGAAACATTTAAATTTAAGCATAATTAAGAACAAATATGAGCAAAAAGGCACAAATAGCAGGACAGATGTTCATATATATCATGGCAGTCATAATTGTAGGGGCAATAGCACTCATAGGATATAATGCAATCAAAGAATCTTCTTCTAAAGCATGCCAGGTCGAACAGCTGAGTTTTAGGGCAGAATTAGACGAGCTTATCTCAAAATACAATGCTTATGGCTCTGTAAATAAAGAAATTCTTCCTGCACCATGCAGTTATGAAATGGTGTGTTTTGTGGATGCTGGTGCAACATCAGTTAAATGCGAGAATTCTATTGTAAAAGACAGCATAGATGGAAAACAAAATATTTTTGTGGTCTCAAGTTCTTTAACATTTCCTTTAGGATATTCTCATCTTATCAAGACAGAAAAACCAGATGAATGCCTTTGCATAAAGACAGTAAATAATAACTTCCACATAACATTTATAGGCAGAGGTTCTGCAACAGAAATAAGAAGTTCTGATTGAATTTACTCAGATGAAAAAAACAAATAAAAAAGGGGCTATAGAAATACAATTTAATTGGATATTTGTTCTGATAGCAGGATTTGCAATATTTTTATTCATTATAAGTTTGATAATGTCCCAAAGGGATAAAGCAGATGAATCTTTAAATCTGCAGGTAATAAATAAGCTTGCTTCGTCTATAACAGGAAAACAGCAGTCATCAAATGCATACAATGAAATAGAAACAATGGACACAACTCTGCAATTTTTCTGCGATGTGGATACAAACTATTCTGATTTTAAACTAAAAGGAGGCAATGCGCAGTCTCTTCCTTTTCAGATAATTTTTGCTCCAAGCTCATTATCAGGAACAAAACTTCAGACATGGACGCAGGAGTTTAATCTTCCATTCCAGATAACAACATTTTTGTACATGACATCTCCTTCAACAGCATATGTTTTTTATGGACAAGATAATGGGCAGGCAAAGGAATTATATGACGAGTTTCCAGGCAACTTCACAAAATTCATGATAATTTCTGAAGATAAAATCCCAAATGATTTTTCAAAAATGATTGTTGTTTGTTTTGAAGATAATTGTCCAACACAACCACCAAAACCAAAATACAATATGATAAAAATAAATACATACGGAAAGCCAACAGATTCTGTTGGAAATATTTCTTTTTATAAAGCAGGAACGCCTATAGAAAAAGACGTTCCATTCATAACAAAATCAGCAATATACGGTGCAATATTCTCAAATGATCCTGATTATTATCGATGTGAAATGAACAGGGCAATGAAGCAGTTCGAGATAAAAAGAAATCTTACAGAAGAAAGAATAAACCTCATGGTTGATTCAGGAAGGTTAACTGAATTGTGCCAGCAAACATTTATCTCGTCTAAATATTCGATAAACAGGATGAATAAAATAAGAGATTTCGAAGTGCTATATCGATTAGCAAAAAACACAGAAACAGGAAATATAGACTTAATATATGCAGGATGTCCGTTAATATACTGATCAATTATTAAAATAAAAATCATGAACAAAAAAGCACAAATTCAGATGGGAGAAACAGTTGCAATAGTCATAATAGTTGTTATTCTTTTGATATTGGGATTGGTTTTCTGGAATAAAATATCCACTGGAGATGTGAGAGAAATAACAAGAGAAAGACAGGAGCTTTCTGTTATAGATATTGCAAAAATAGTGCAGGAAATGCCTGAATTCAGATGTTCTTCAACAAGCTCTGAAAAAGCAAATTGTTTTGACAGATACAAAATACTTGCATTTAAAAAATCATTTGACGGAGGCAATACTCAAAACACAGAAATGTTTTCGTTATATTCAGATTATTTTCTTGAATCAAGAATATCTTTCAGGGAGATATATCCTGACGAGGAAACAATTATAATTTATGATTCAAATATAACAAACCAGACAACAAAGCAGATAGATATTCCCATAAATATTTACGATCCTATAACTAAGCAATATTCATTTGGGCTTATAACTATCGAGGGATTTTACAAATAAATAAAATATCAACAAATATAAAACAACAAATATAAAACAAAGAAAAAAATAATATCAAAATAAAATAGAATATCATGAAATCAAATAACAAAAAAGGACAAATGGAAGTTTTTGGTCTTGCAGTCATAGTTATTTTGATAACAGTCGGATTGTTTTTTGTTGTTAAATTCAAAATGAACGAGAAGCCTGTTCAATACCAAAAAGAATACATTCTTGATCAGGGTGCAACAAATTTTGTTATTTCTATATTGGATGTTGGCGTGGATGAATGCGACCAAACATACAAACTTTCAGAACTTCTTAAAGACTGCGCTTCGCACAGAAATAACATAGAGTGCAGAGGATATGATTCCTGTCAGCTTTCAAACAAGACAATTTCTACAATATTGAACAGGACATTCGTTGAGTGGAATTATAAATTCAGATTTTACACTCAGGAATTGGGCTGGGAAGAAGGCATCAGAAAAGAAATCAATAGTAATATTTACACTGGTGAAATATATTTTAATAACCTGAATTGTTCAGACACAGATGAAAAAGGACAGACAGGCACAGCATATATTCCATTATATCCAGGAACTATTTTTCTGAATTTAGAACTGTGCAAGCAATAAGTAAAATATGTGCGCTCCGCAGTTACTTCCGTTAATCACAGCTTTCGCTCATCGGGTGTTCACAACGTCATTGCGCACAATAAACAGAATGATTAATTCTTTATAAATTTATATTTTATATTAATTATATATTCAGCTTGCTTTTTCAGGAGAAGGAGCATTTTTTTTCAGCATAAATATCTTTATAGAACTTAAAAATATAGTGAATATTATAACAGAATAAGTTATGTTGACTATTTCTGCTCCACGAGGAATTCCATACATTATAACAACCTGTGCTATTGCAGCAGCAGCAAGACCTCTTGCGAATGTTGAAGCAATGAGTGTTTGGTCATAAAGAGAGAATTTTTTAAATGTGAATCTGCTTAAATTTCTTGAAATCATTATTGCAACAGCTACGATTGCCCCAATTATGATTAATCTTACGTCTGCAACATTAAATAGCAAACCTATGTAAACAAAGAAAAATGTCTTTAAGAAAAAAGATATCTGTGAATAGAAAAACTCTTCTGATTGTGTAGTTACATTTACACCATAAGAAGATTCTCCTTTTTTAGTTTGTTTTTCCGGTCCATGCATTATGTTTCCGAATATTTCAGTCAGCTCTTTTGAATTCTTCAAAACAAGTCCGAAGAAAAGTGCTGCTATTGCACCGTTTCCGTGCAAAAATTCAGTTATTCCGTAAACTAAAATCAAATAAGCGATTGTAATCATGTATGATTTGTGCTCTTTGAAAACTTTAATTGTTAAAAAAACCCAAATCACTCCTGCTAAAATTCCTATAAGCCCAGCAATAGCAAAAAGAGAAGCAATTTTGCTTATCACAATTTGAAAATTAAATGTGCTTGCTTTGATTATTTCCATCACAGCAAATGCAGAAACTATGCATAAAACATCAGTTATTGCAGATTCAAGCATTAAAACAGAATATGTTTCCCCTTTTACATTAAGCTGTTTCAACAGAGGTATTACGAAAGCAGAGGATATTCCTCCCAATATACATCCTGTTAAAATTGAAATCAATAACTCATAGCCAAAAAGAAACATAATACCAGATATGATTATTGTAGAAATAAAGAAATTAACCAAAGTTATATATAGAGATTTCATTGCTCCTGTCAATAATGATTTCAGGCTTATATTGAATGCACCATCATAAAGCAAAAACAGCAATGCAAATGTCGTAAATATAGGTGCAATATCTTTTATGTCACCAGGATTAACAACATTAAACGCATACGGCCCTAATAAAAAACCTATCAATAATAAAAAAAGAACATCAGGAACGTGTATTTTCTTGAATAAAAATTCTGCAAAAAACCCTAAGAATAATATTATGCTTATGCCCAATAAAACAAATAATGCTTCAACCATATTACTATTAATTAAAACAATCTATTTAAAAGGTTTTTGATTTTAAAGCGAGTTAATTTGCGAGAAACTAATAGAGTATAGAACAGCCTATCCGAACATCTTTAAATATTCTTTAAGATTCTTTTGTTCTTCTTTTCTTACTTTAATAATTGCTTTTAAGAAATCATCTTCTGTTACAATGTTTTTCTTTTGCCTTATTGCAAAATAACCTGATTCTGTTGCAACCGCCTTTATTTCTGCACCACACATGTTGTCAGATAGTTTGTAGATTTTATCAAAATTTATCTTTTTGTCAAGAGGCATGTTTTTTGTATGTATTTTATAGATTTGTTTTATTCCTTCAAAATCAGGATTTGGAACTTCAATTAATCTATCTAATCTTCCAGGTCTTAATATCGCAGGGTCAAGTATATCTTTCCTGTTCGTACAGCCTATGATTTTAACATTATCCAATGATTTAAAGCCGTCTACTTCTGCAAGAAGCTGCATAAATGTTCTTTGCACTTCTCTTTCTCCTGATGTTCCCATATCTATTCTTTTGGCGCATAATGCATCAAGTTCATCTATAAATACAATTGCTGGTGCTTTGATTCTCGCTAACTGAAATACTTCTTTTACAAGTTTTGCACCATCTCCTATGAATTTCTGCACTATTTCAGAACCAACAATTTCTATGAAGGTTGTGTTTGTTGAATTTGCAACTGCTTTAGCAAGTATGGTTTTTCCTGTACCTGGAGGACCAAACAACAATATTCCTTTTGGAGGATGAATTCCCATTTTTTTGAATAATTCGGGGCTTTTCAAAGGCAATTCGACAACTTCTTTTATTTCTGCAATTTGTTCATGTAATCCACCAATATCTGCAAATGTAAGTTTTGGTTTTTCTATAATCACGAATTTTTCAACATCAAATGTTTTGCTTGTATAAACTTTATCCACTATTGTTAAATTCTTTTGTTCAACTAAAACACAATCCCCAACTTCTAATTTAGGAGCTGTTTTTGATATAGCAACATAGAATTTGTTTCCATTAGGTATTTTTATTATTGCATGACCACTTACTAATTCTGTTATTTCTGCAACCATTAAAGAAGGAGATTTGAATCTGTCTATTTCGTCTCTTAAATTATTTACAACTTCTTTTAATATCTTATTTTCATCTAAAACTGCTGATTGCGACAGGTTTTGAGATATATCGTTGTATGTATAAGACATGCTTTGAGAAGATTGATTGCTTGATTTGGTTTGTTTGCTGTTTTCAGAATTGCTGTTTTCCTTCACATCAGAATTATTCGCCATAAGAGAGAGGAATTCAATACTATTTATAAATATTTGCGTTGGTTTTTAAATCAAAATTTAAATAAATTATCTGATTTTATCTGATTTTTAAATCATAAACTATAAAAACAACAACAAAAACACTAATACTATAATAAATTATTATCTATATTTATAAAAAAGGTGAATGAAATGGATGAACGAGTAAAAAAGATGGCGGATATTTTAGTTAATTATTCTATTGAAGCAAAAAAAGGAGATAGAGTTCAGATTGTAACAGAGTATGAAGCAAAAGATCTAGCATTAGAATGTTATAAATTATGTTTAAAGAACGGAGCATTTCCAAGTATTGATGTTTCTCTTCCTGGTGTAGGATATATTTATTACAAACATGCATCAGATGCACAACTGAAAAGATTTCCTAAAGTTGCATGGTATGAAGTTCAAAACACAGATTGTGTATTATATATAGGCGCAGAATACAACACAAAAGAATTAACAAGCGTTGATCCTAAAAAAATGTCATTAAGACGTAAAGTAACTCATAAAATTCAAGAATGGAGAGTAAATAAAACTAGGTGGTGTATCTTTGAATATCCTACAAATGCATTAGCACAGGATGCAGAAATGTCTCTTGAAGAATTTGAAGATTTTGATTATGGTGCATGTATTGTTGATTGGAAGGAAGAATCAAAAAAACAAGATAAATTAAAAGCAATTGTTGACAAAGGAAGCACTGTAAGGATTGTTGGAAAAAACACAAATATTACATTTTCAATAAAAGGACGGCAGGGAATAAAATGTGACGGAAAGCGCAATATGCCCGACGGGGAAGTTTTCTGCGCACCTGTCGATAATTCAGCAGAAGGATATATTGAATATTCCTTCCCCGCAATTTATGGTGGGAAAGAAGTTTCAGGAATCAGATTGAAATTCCATAAAGGAAAAGTTGTTGAAGCACACGCAGATAAAAATGAAGATTTCCTGCTGAAAATGATTGATACAGATAAAGGAGCAAGATATTTAGGAGAGTTCGGAATTGGTGTAAATTACAATATCAAGAAATTCATCAAGCAAATATTATTCGACGAGAAAATAGGTGGAACAATACATCTTGCATTAGGTTCAGCATACAAAGAAGGCGGCGGCAAAAACAATTCTGCAATTCATTGGGATATGATTAAAGACCTAAGAGATGGCGGGGAGTTTTACATCGATGGAAAATTAGTCCAGAAGAATGGAAAGTTTTTGATATAATTTTAAAAAAAAGATTAATGGATTAAAATGGATAAAGCAACAAAACATGCAAAGAAAGTGTACGATAAATATTCAAAAGAATATTTAGATTCAATGAAACAGAAAAGATTTGCAAATCATTATTTAGAAGTTCCTGCAGTTACAAAACTATTTGGAAACGTCAAAAACAAAAAAGTTCTTGATTGCGGCTGTGCATCAGGCACACATTCAAAAATATTGGTTAAGAAGGGAGCAATAGTTACAGGACTTGATGTTTCTGAAGAGATGATAAAAGCAGCTAAAGAAAAATGTCATCCACCTAATGCAAAGTTTGTTGTTGGCGATATCCAAAAATTACCCTTCCCGAAAAATAGTTTTGATCTTGTTTTCTATGGTCTATCTGTGCATTATGTAAAAGATTTGAATAGTGTATTTACGGAGGCGTACAGAGTTTTAAAAAAGAATGGAAGAATAATTTTATCAACAAATAACCCAACGATGAATAATCATAAGAAACTATTTTACAAAAATAAGAAATATTATATTTATGAGGATTATTTTTACGAGGGGTTAATAGAATGGAATATGATTCCAGAAATGAAGATTAAGACATATGGAAGAACATTCAGCGGCCTAATAAATCCTATAATTAATGCCGGATTTAAAATCACCAAAGTTGTTGAACCAAAACCAATCAAATCAGGAAAGAAATTAGATAAATTAGAATACGAAAAGACAATGAAAATACCTTATTTTATAATTATTGAAGCGGTAAAAATTTAAATGCAAAAACAAAAATTATTATTGGATGTCTGTTGTGGTCCGTGCAGTATTTCTGCAATTGAAGAGCTAAATGAAAACAATAAGGAATTTGATGTCCTTCCTTATGTGAATAATTCTAATATATCTTCAAATAAAGAGTATGAAAAAAGATTAATTAATATCAAAATTGTTTTAGAACATTACAAACTAACTTCCTTGATAACCAACATATATGATAACAAAGAATGGTTAGACTATGTTCGAGGATATGAAAATGAACCAGAAGGTGGAAAAAGATGTGAATTATGCTACAGATTCAGGCTAGAAAAAGCAGCAAATCAAGCCAAGAAAAATAATATCCAAATATTCACAACAACACTTACTTCAGGAATTATGAAAGACGCTGAAAAAATAAATGCAATCGGAAAAGAGATTGCACAAAAAAATAGTTTGATTTTTCTTGAAAAAGATTTTAAAAAGAACAAAGGTTTTGAAAAAAGCCTTGAAAAATGCAAAAAATTAAATATTTACAGGCAGAAATATTGTGGGTGTGAATTTAGCATTAGAATTAAAAAATAATATAGAACTACAATTTTTAAAATTTATTTCACTTTAATCAACTATCTTTATTTAATTAACATCATTGCATCGCCTAAAGAATAAAATCTGTATTTCTTGTGGACAGCAACACCATAAGCTTTCATTATTTTTTCTCTTCCAAAAAAAGCAGAAACCAGCATAATCAATGTTGAGCGAGGAAGATGAAAATTTGTAATTAAAATATTTGTTCCTGAATTAAATTTATATCCTGGATAAATGAAAATATCAGACCATCCTGCACCAGAAATAATTTTTTTGTTTTTGGGGTTGCAACTTGTTTCAAGAGCCTTTAGTGTTGTTGTCCCGACAACAATTAATTTATTTTTTTTCTTGTCCCTGTTATTTATTGCATCTGCATCTTTTTCTGAGATTTCATAATATTCCAGCTCCATTTTATGTTTAGAAATATCATAAACAGGAAGGAATGTTCCATAACTTATATGCAATGTTATAAAAATAATTTTAACGCCCTTTTTCCTGATTTTATTCAAAAGAGTTTTTGTAAAGTGCAGTCCTGCTGTCGGTGCAGCAATAGAGCCTTTTTTATTTTTATCAGCAAATATTGTCTGATATTCCTCATCATCAAGCTCTCGTTTAATATATGGTGGTGTTGTAAGTTTCGCATTCTTTAATATTTTTTTCTCATCATTTAATTTAATTATAAATAAATCAACAGACTTTTTTCCAGTTATTTTTGCATTTCCTCCTAGTAGAATTATTTTTGTTCCAACATTTGGATTTTTAGTTTTAATGTGGCATTCATAAATATTTTTCTCTATTTTTTTTGTCAAGGTTATTTTAGCATCTGAACCTGTTTCTTTTCTTCCAATTAATTTTGTCCTGATGACTTTTGTATTATTTAATACAAGAATATCTCCTTTATTTAGATAATTAATAATGTCGTAGAAATGTTTGTGCTCTATTTTTTCATCAGCATGAATAACCATCAACTTAGAGTGATCTTTTGGTCGTGCAGGATGCTGTGCAATCAATGAGCCTGGAAGAGAATAATCAAAATCAGATAAGGAAAGTTTTTTCTCCATTATATCACATCAATACTTAATCAATTTATATCTTAAAACACATCAACTCTTTAGAAGTTTTTGTAAGAACTTCTGTTTTTCCATCAGAATTAATCAGAACATCGTCTTCGATTCTTATTCCGAGTTTTTCTTTGAAATATATTCCTGGTTCGATTGTAAAGACCATATTTTTCTTTAAAACATCTTTTGAAAATGAATTTAAATTTGGGTGTTCGTGTATCTCAATACCAAGTCCGTGCCCAAGTCCGTGGATGAAATTTTTTTCAAATTTTCCCAATATTTTTCTGCAGTTTTTATCAATACAGGAAACTCTTCTCCTCTCCCGCAAAAAATTTATTGAATCGACATTAGCTTTCAAAACCAACTCATAAAATTCAATTTCTTTTTTAGATGGTTTTCCAAAATAAATAGTTCTTGTTATGTCTGAGCAATATCCGTCGTATTTGACTCCAAAATCAATTACGCAGAATCCTTTTCTTATTTTGTCTTTGCAGTCGTTATGAGGATGCGATGCATTTTTTCCAGACGCCACAATTGGCTTGAACGATGTTTTTAATCCGAGATTTTTTGTTTCTTCCTCAAGATAATCAAGAATTTGTTTCTCTGTTTTGAATTTTCTTTTTTTAATATTCAAAAATAATTTTTGCATTATTTTATCCACACAATTACAAGATGTTTTTATTTTTTTTATTTCATCGTATGTTTTTTCTGCACGAAGTTTGACAAGAGATGAAGAAATATCAA
>CAZSEK010000025.1:0-13183 GCA_964605945.1 uncultured Methanosarcinales archaeon | reverse complement strand
GGATGATGAAAACGAATCATTCTCTATGTGTTTTTTCATTGCACCTATTATTGAGGTTGTTTTTTCAGGAGCCACACCTATTTTTTCTTTCTTTGCGCAATCCAAGCAAATCATGTTATTGCCTGTAGTGTCTCTAATCATATTATGCATTAATATTTGTCTTCCGCAATGCCGGCATACAATCGATAATTCATCTACCATATTTATCACCTGTGTTGTTTAATTATAATTCTTTGTTGTTTTTTAGTATATCTTTAATTTTAATATTATTCTTCTGTATTTTTGTATTTATATGTTTTTCTTTTTTTAGTAACTAGTTGTTGTTTATTGTTTTTTATTTAAATAACTTATTATAATTTATCTTCAAGCTTCTCTATGTATTCTTTTATGTTTTCGACAGCAATTATTACTTTTGGATTTTGGATATGGTCTGTGTCTATATTCAAAACAATTTTATCGGCTGTTTCAAGTATATATGTCATCCAAAATTCAACAGATTTGTCTTTCCATTCCATTTTATGTTTTTCTAAAAAATCTATGAATTTTGCCAAAGTCTCCAATGATTCTTCAACATTCACAGTCATCATCAGATATTGTATGTTTTTTATTTTATGTCTATGAGGATTTTTTATAGAAAACATTTTTTCTATATCAAGAAATGCAACATAAAGTCCGTCAATTATTGCTTCAATCTCTTTTATATTTATGTGGTGGTTTGTATTTGATTTAAATTCGTTTTTAAGTTTATGAACATCTTCTCTGAAAATTGAAAGCATCAGCATTATTGTATGTAGTTTTTTATCCTGGGAATGTGTTGCTCGATGATGTGGGAAAACCCATTTTTGCAAAATCTTATCTATTAAAATGAACAAAATTATTAAACTAAATACTGCCTGAATGTAAATCAAAAATACAAACGAACCAAAATCAACATAAGACACGCCAATTAAAGTTCCTGCTAAAAAACTCGCATAAATTGATCTGAATAAACCTGTGAATGTAAATGCAAGTGCATCTGTTTTTACAGTTAAAACATGAGTGAATATTGAAAGCACCCAATACAAAAGACCAAACAAAAAAATAGAAATTACCCAATCTACAAAAAAACTCAGAAAAGATGTATTTCTAATCCAATTAAATAAACTGCCTGATTTCTTTTCCATTGTTTTGTATTATTGAACTTCATATTTATAAATTCTTTGATTGATTTGTTCTTAATCTTAGAACTAAATTTAAGCACAGTTTAATAACAAAGTTCGCATAAATCGAAATATTTATATATACGTGTGTATATTCTATGTATGTTAGTATAGTAAAATGTATATTAGAACATAGAACAAGATAGATGTATATAGCTAAAACCATCTAATTTGTCGTCGTAAATAGTTCGAACAAATTTCAACATCAATAACTGAGAAAAAATGGAACAAGAGTTAATCACATTGGGAATATTATTTGCATGTGCTCTAGTTGGCGGAATAATTGCTGCAAGATTTAAACAACCTGCACTAATAGGACTTTTATTGGCGGGTGCAGTTATAGGACCTCATGCACTGGGTTGGATTAATAACGAAAACATTATGTCTATAATGATTGAATTTGGTGCTATTTTGATGTTATTCATTATAGGTCTTGAATTTAATATTGAGAAATTGAAAAAAATAGGATTAAAAGCAATAGTAATAGCGTGTTTAAACAGTGGAGTACTGATGTTTGGAGGATTCATAGTAAGTCTTCTTTTAGGTTTAAGTGTTGAAGCATCATTATTTATTGGTGTAATATTAGCATTCGGAAGCACTGTTGTCATAGTAAAAGTTTTAGAAAATAAAGGAATGATGAATAGAGAAGACGTTCCTTTATTAATTGCTGTTTTAATAATTGAAGATATAATTGCTGTGATGGTAATTACATTTTTTTCAGGAATACAAAATGAATCAACGGGGCTGCTTGGAAATATACAATCATTAAGTATATCAATTTGCATATTGATACTGTCTTATTTAGTATTTATAAAATTCATTAAACCACTTTTAGTTTGGATATCAAAAGAAAATGAAAGTGAAGAGATTCTTGCATTCACTGCATTAGCTATGTGTGCAGGTTTTGCATATTTCGCATACTCTTTAAACTTATCTCCTGCAGTCGGAGCATTTATGGCTGGTTCAATAATTGCTTCATTGCCTAATGTAAAACATCTTCAAAAAACAATAGAACCATACAACTTAATTATAAGTTCATTTTTTTTTATAGCAATAGGAACACTCGTTAATTTTGCAACAATACAGAAAAACATAATGATTATTTTGATTTTAGTACTCACTGTTTTTTTAATCAAAATATTTGCATTTAGCGGAATAGTTTATTTTTTCGCAAACATGCGAGGAAATAGGTTGTTCTTTTCAAGTATTGCTATGTTTTCTGTTGGAGAATTCTCTTTATTAGTCGCAAAAGAAAGTCTTAAATTCAATATAGGTATTGATTTAGTTAGCATAAGCGCAGCCATTGTTGCAATAAGTGCTATACTTATGTCCTTTATGTTAAATTTTAGCGACAAAATATATGAGCCTGCAAAAGACCGCATGCCTTTAAAATTCAGAAAAAGTATGGAAAATTTTGGTCATTTTATAAAGTCTGTTTCAGAAGAGCTTGATCTTGACAATAAATACAGCAAAGGCTTGAAGAGCAATGTCTTTAGTGTGTTATTATTTATCCTAATGGCATTATTGCTTATATTTGGATGGAGAGAAGGTTCAGGAATCATGGAATATTATGGAATAAGTACAATAATCATGTGGTTAAGCTATATGGCCGTACTTGGTATATTGAGTATATTTATATTTTACATAATATTCAGAACACAAAAAGTTCTGAAATCACTTACAGAAATATTTGCAAATGCAACAAATTCAAAAAGCGTCATAGAAAGCAGAACAATAGTCAAGAGGGCATTTTTAGGATTTGGATTATTAAATCTAGCATTAGTATTCCCATTCATGATGTTTTTATTCCATTTGAAACCAAACATTATTTGGATAGCATGTGGACTTTTATTATTAGCAGGATGGCAATTCAGAAAAATCTCTCAAACAATATCAGGTGGATACAGAGACAGCTCAAAACATAGTTTTCCGACATATAAGAAAGTAAGTAGTTTCAGCTCAAGCAGTTTCAGTCCCAGCACAACAAAAAACATCAATCATGGCTGGAAGTTTTAAAAGTTTAGACTAAGTTTTCATTAAATTTAAACTAACAAGAATATTTATTCATCCAAATCTGCTTGATTAATTTTTTTATTCTTATTAGTTCTCATCATCTTAAGGTAGCTGTCCATTCTTTCTTTTGTCTGCTCTTTAAGCTTATCAGAAATATCTAATTTATCTATTTCAGCATACCAATCTATATCAGGAAGTCTTGTCAGTGTTCCTTTAAATACACGGCCGGATTTAGCAATGTTTTTTTCAACCAATTTTGCTTTTTCTGTTCCAAACAGCTTTGTTGCAGGAAATTTAGTAAGTGCATTTGCACCTGCTTTCATAATTATGTCAATCTCATCTATCCTGTTTGCTGCTGTTCCTGCCATTATTTGTATTTTAGGAAATGCGATTCTTGTTTTTGCAATCCACCAGACATAATCCTCTGTTTCAGGCCCTTCAGTATATGGTGTTCCTTTAATAGGTTTTAATGCATAAAATGTAATTCTATTTAATTTATATTTCTTGATGAATTGTTCTAATTTTTCAAAATGCTCTTTCTTTTCCCCTAAACCAATAACAATCGTCATGCTTTTCTGCAAATCCTTTAATTCAGGAGTATTTTCTATTGTTTCAAACATATCTTCATAAGGTCGTATTGCCTTATCAGGACAAATCTGATTATGCAATTCTTCATTTATTGTTTCAATAGATGCAACAATGCCTTTTATGTAAGGTTTAAATCTTAATAACTCTTCTTTTTTTAATGTGCCAAGATTAAGCCATATTTTCTCTCCATAAGCAATGCTAACTAATCTTGCAAGTTCAACTAATTCATCTAATGGATATATTTTATACCCTCCTGTCAAGAATTCTATTCTCCAGCCAAGATTTTTTGCAAGAATTGCTTCTGTAAGAATAGATGAAGGTGTTCTTTTTGCATGTTCTGCAAATTTAATCCTGTCTTTTTGTGTTGACCTAAAACAGAACTTGCATGTTCCTACATCACAATACCAGCTAAGAAAAATACATCTTCCAAACCAAGCGGTTTTATCAAAATTCTCATCATAAACCTTATTCGCCCGGTCTATTAGTTGATTTAACTGAATTGATTGAGCCTGACTTAATATTTTTTTATCATTAAATTTATTCATAAAAAGAGAATAAAATCTATGTTTTTAAATGTTTATATTAGATTCATTAGAATTATTTTGTTGTATTTCTTATATGAACGAATGCGTCATGCTCGCAAGAAAATAAATGATTATCTGGAGTTAAAATGTGTTGATATATCATCCCATATTTTCCTTTATTGACTATTTCAAAAGCACCTAATGCACCACCAATTGAATGATTTTTTTTGTATTTTAAAAAATCATCTCTGAATTTTTCTTGACTTACATAGTATCTAACATTATATCCGTGTCTAAGATTTAATTCTTTGGCTGCTCTATCTAATACGAGAGCTTTTGTAAAATGATTGTGTGATTTATCTTGTTGCCTGACAAGTTCTGGATTTATTGATAAGTCTATGACTGCTTTTTTATCAGCATATGGACGCAGGCTGTCTATTGTTAGATCTATTGAACGATCTATGTCTACTTTGTCTTCTTTTTCAACCAAAACTATTTGGGAACCATTTGTAATAACATAAACATCATCTGCTTTTTGCAATGCATAATCAAACATTTCTTTAAACAAAGGATGTTTAGAAGGTTCACCGCCTATTAAAGTTATTGAATTATACTTATTTGTGTCTAAAGTATATTGAAAATCATAAAAATCCAGATTAACTATTTTATTTTTTGGACCTAAAGAGCAGAAGTTACATTTTTTATTACAATCTGTTGTAAGAACAGCAACTAAGTCTTCTGGAGGATTATCTTTTAAAAGATCTCTTACAAACTCTTTTTTTAATTGATGTACTTTAACAACCATACAAATTCAAAGAAAACCCACATTTATAAATCTTTCGTTTTTGTTGTTACTTTAGAGAAACAACAACATCACACCACAGACTTGCGCCATAAACATTGTTGTTTCAGTCAAAACAAACAAAAATAAAGAATCATCTTTAATAATATTTAAAAACAAAAGAAAAGTAATTATTTTATGTGCGGAATAATATGTTGTATAGGAAATAATATTATACCTGTATTATTGAATGGCTTAAAGATGATAGAATACAGAGGCTATGATAGCGCAGGTATTGCAGTAATTGAACATGCAAATAAAAACCACCAAATTAAAATAATAAAACAAAAAGGAGCAATAAACGAGTTCATTAAAAATCTTGAAATAATAAAATTAAAAGAAGAAAAACATTCTATAGGTATCGCGCACACAAGATGGGCCACACACGGTGAACCTAATGATGTAAATGCCCATCCACATACAGATTGCAAAGGAAAAATCGCCATTGTACACAATGGAATAATAGAAAATTTTAGCGTACTGAAAAAAATTCTTAAAAAAGAGGGGCATAAATTCCTATCAGAAACTGATTCAGAGGTTTTGGCACACCTCATAGAAAAATTCTATGAAGGCAATTTAAAATATGCAGTTCAAGAATCATTGAAACTCATTGAAGGAACATTCGGAATTGCAGTGATTCATTCTGATCATAATGAAATAGTTTTAGCCAGAAGAGGCTCTCCTTTAGTTATAGGGATAGGCAAAGGATGTATGTATGCTGCATCAGATGCAACACCTTTATTGCTGTATACAAAAAAAGTAATTTATTTGCATGACAATGAACTTGCAATAATAACGCCAAATAAATACCACATACAAAATATTGATGGGGAAAAAATAGATAAAAAAATTGAACAAATAAAATGGACTGTTAAACAAGTTGAAAAAAAAGGATATAAACATTTCATGCTGAAAGAAATTTTTGAACAGGCAGAAGCAGTAAGCAACACCTCAAGAGGGAGAATAAATAACAAAAAAATAAAATTATCTGTAGATACAAAAGGAACAGAAAGAATAATTATTGTTGCATGTGGCACAAGCTGGCATTCTGCATTAATTGGAAAACACCTTATAGAAAAAATTGCAAATATCCCAACAGAAATTGATTACGCATCTGAATTCCGTTATCGAAATCCAATATTAAAACCTCACGATTTAGTAGTTGTCATATCCCAATCAGGAGAAACTGCAGACACTTTAGCAGCATTAAGAGAAGCAAAATCAAAAAATATCAAAACATTAGGTATAGTAAATGTTGTGGGTTCAACAATAGCAAGAGAAGTTAACTCAGGAATATATTTGCATGCAGGTCCAGAAATAGGAGTTGCAAGCACCAAAGCATTTACATGTCAGGTGACTGCATTAGCATTGCTTGCATTATACTTGCAACAGGAGAAAGGATTAAACCCAGATAAAAAATTAATGGGTGCGTTAATGAAGCTGCCTAAACTTATCGAACAAACTTTAAAAAATTCAGAAGATATTAAAAAAATAGCCAAACATTTTATTAACTCTAAAAATTTCTTATTTTTAGGAAGGGGGCTTAATTTTCCCACAGCAATTGAAGGAGCATTAAAATTAAAGGAAATTTCATACATACATGCAGAAGGGTATCCTGCTGCAGAAATGAAACACGGTCCTATCGCACTGATTGATGAAAATATGCCTGTTTTGATTATTGCAACAAAAAACAATCTTTCTGAAAAAATATTAAGCAACATTCAGGAAGTAAAAGCAAGAAAAGGAAAAACAATCATTGTAATGAATAAGGATCCAAAAAATAAAAATGAATTAAAAAAATTAACAGATTACCCAATAATTGTTCCTGAAATTATTGACGAGCTTTCTCCAATAATTAATGTAATCTCTCTGCAATTATTGGCATATTATATTGCAGACTATAAAAAATTAGATGTAGATAAACCAAGAAATCTTGCTAAATCTGTGACTGTTGAATAATAAGATAGATTTCACATAGGCAAATTCATTCAATATACATCTCATGAATTAACTCGATAAATGTTGCAACACTCCATGCCTGACAGAAGCATCCGAATGATTGCAGTTCTGTAGAAGAAGATATTTCAGAAGCGTAGCTTATGAATCCGTTGTAAAGTATGTCTTCTGTTGATGAATTGATTATTTTTTGAATATTCTCTTTATATTTTGTTTTGTTCAATCTATGCATGCAAATTGCAGCAATATTGTTAATGAAAAACCAAGAATCTCCTCTGTGATAACTTTTGTTGTTTTCTCCTGTATGGTGGGGTTGATATAACCAATGTTTTTTATCTATTGTCGACAAGCCTCCGCCAAGATAATTTTTGTCTTCATGATTATTAATATGCCAATCACACCAAAGCACAGGCAATGCAAAATCAAAAATATCTTCCCATTCTTTATTAGACAGCAATTCAGGATAAGTATAATGTGCCAAAAAAACATTTGGACGGCAGACATCATGATGTGAACAGCTGAAACCATCGTTTAAACGTTTCTTCCCGTCGATATCAACCAAGAATTTTTGCCTTACAATATCCCTGAATTCTCTTTCTAATTTCTTGTAATCAAATTCATTTTGTGTTATATTGACAAGCTTATCTGATTGTTTTATGAATTTATTTGAAAGAAGAGTATTGAGAACAGTCATCAGCTTCAGCATACCTAAGAATAAACACTGCACATCTATCCTGAATCCATCTCTGAAATCATCTTCATAAAATCCCACAGAATAGTGTGTGTCCATCCATGTTTCTAACCTTCCGTTAAATATCAATCCTTCTTTCTTGTAATTTTTCATAATTTTTTTTATTGAAAACTGAAGACGTTCTCTTATGTATTTCAAAGTATGCAGATTGAATATTCTGTCGAACTCTGAATTATTTTTTTCAACTTCCAAAAGAAGATCATAAATTCTTTTGAACATCCAGCCTATAGAATCCGCGCTTTCCAGCATCGACGAAGGATATCTGTTTGGAAGTCTTCCGTCGAGCTTTATCTCATTCATATATCTTAAAATTATATCTTTTACATCTGAATATTTTTCTTCAAGCATCAACGCCTTACATGATACGAGTTCGTCTCTCGACCAAAACTGAAAAAACCACGGAAGACCGGCCCATATTCCTGTAATTTTTTTTGATGATATATCAATATCTACATTCAGCGATTTGAGTGCATTTATACATCCTGCGTAAGCAAAAGCAGTATCCTCTCCTGAAACAGACGCTATTTTTTCTTTTCTTTTTAAAACATAATCTGTAAATCTTTTATGCGCATCATCTATTTTTTCCCTATTGTTCAGGACCTTGCTTATTTTCTCTATTGCTTTTTCTTTTTTGTCAGAAAATGAAAAAACCAGCTCTAATTTTTTTTTGCAAAGCACTTTTAATGCCTTAAAAATATAAAATTCCGACCTAGAAATTCTGGATGCATCAAAAGAATATGTTTTTTTCTCCCAACGGTTCACAAATTCATATGCATCAGTTATGCCTTTTATAGCCAAATAATATTTTGTATCAATTTCATTTAAATTATCTGAAGTGTGTTTTGTGTATTCAAGAATTATCACATCATTGAATTTATTCTTATGATGCTTGCTTTTGTTTTCTCTACTTATTTCTTTTTTATTTTTCGTTTTATTTTCTTTACAATAATTCTCTTTCATATCTTCCGTATAGATTTTATATATTCTTCCTCTGTCATCAAAATCAAATACCCCCCTGAAATCAAGATCTATATGGACAAAACCATTATAATTGTCGACAGAATACATCAGTACTTCTCTTAGCAAAGTTAATTTCTCTGATGTTTTTTCAGAAATCCTTTCTGCATTCACAAAATTATTTATTATTTCTGTCGGCTTCTTATCAAGATATATGTTATCTATGGATTTATACAAATCGTATTCCTGATTATTACTTTCATTTTTTTTAAGCTCAACATAATTGAACCACCCCTGATAGTTGCTGATACTAAATGAAGAATCAAACGGAAGAAAAAAATAACTGCCTTTTTTATTAAGGAGAAATAATGAAATATTTCTTTTCAAAACTATTGATTCATCAAAATCTCTTGATATCTTCTTATGCGATATTTTATGTGTTATTTTCATGGTTGTAATATATTTCAGATGAATCTCCAATATTGAGTTTTTTGAAATGCCCTGAAACAGTTGTGTTGGCTCCTATTAATGAATCAGACAGCTGTACTTTAGAAAGCTTGGACTTCTCGTCTATGATTGAATTCTTTATTATTGAATTCTTTATTTCACATCCTTTTGTTAAAGACACATCAGGACCTATTATTGAATTTTCCACAACAACTCCTTCTTCAATAAATACATTTCCAATAACAATTGAATTTTTCAATTTTGATTTTATTGAATGGTGTTTTTTTAAAAGTGTTTGATTTGTCTCGAGCAAAGTTTCTGCTTTCCCGCAGTCATACCATCCTTTTACATCTGCAATCAATAATTTCGAACCATGTTCTATCATATATTGGAATGCATCTGTCAAGAAAAACTCTCCTTTTGAAATCATTTTATGTTTATATATGCTGTCTATGCCTTCAAACATTAGTTTGTAATTCTTTATATAATACAACCCAATATTTGCCAGTTTAGATATGGGTTCTTTTGGTTTTTCAACCATTTTTGTCATAAAATTGTTTTGATCTTTTATTACAACACCGAATCTCTGGTAATCTTCAACTTCTTTTACCCAAATTATGCCGTCTATGTTTTTATTTTTTTGGGCTTTTTTTATCAAAGACAGATTTGTTTCAAAAATTGTGTCTGCATAGATTATCATGACATCTTCATCCACAAAACTTCTTGCGAGATTTATTGCTCCTGCAGTACCATCCATTGTTTTTTGTTCAATGAATCTTGATTTGAATTTATAATTTTTTGAAACAAACTCTTCTATTTTCTCTTTCAAATGCCCTGTTATAAAAATTATTTCAGAAACTTTCAAACCTGATCTTTTTAAATCATCTAAAATATGACTCAAAATAGATTTCCCTGCAACATGCAAAAGTGGTTTTGGTTTTGTGTGAGTATGCGGTCTTAATCTTATTCCTTTTCCTGCCAATGGAATTATTACTTTCATTTTTTCTCCCCCATCTCTTTTTTATGGTTTTTACAATTCTCCTCTGTAAAACTTTGCAGCAGTCTCTGGACTTACTATATTGATGAATGTTTCTGAACCTATTTCAAATCCTGCGCATGTGCTTATTCTTGGAGTTATTTCTATGTGGAAATGTAGATTTTGCATTCCTTTGTTCTGCTGATTATAACTATGAGGAGAGTTATGTATGAAAAAATTATACGGTGCATTCAATGTTTTTAGCCTTCCGAATATTTTTTTCAATATTTGCGCCAACTCCAAGAATTCCCAATCATCCAGTTCTGTAATTGAGGTATAATGTTTTTTTGGAAATATCCAAACTTCATAATTAAATCTTGATGCATACGGTGTAAACGCAAGAAAAGAATTATTTTCAAAGCAGTTTCTAAATGAAGTTTTTTCTATATTTATAATATCACAATATGGACAATGTGGAAATTTATTCACTGCTTCTATTTCTTCATGCAACAAATGAGGTATGTGATTTAGGGCTGCAACTTGTGTGTGTGTATGTTTTATTGAAGTTCCAGCTTCTTTTCCTGAATTTTTGAAAACCAAGACATATTTTATGTGCGGTCTTTTTGACAATTCTTCTATTCTGTGTTTATAAACCTTGAACAGATCTTTCAGTTCAAAATCTTCCAAATCATGAAATTGCTTTTTGTGATTATTTGTTTCTACAATTATTTCATGGATACCATACGCGTCAGAATATGTGAAATAAGTGTTGTCAGTAACTATCTCTGCTTTTCCTTTTTCTTCAATAGCAGCAAATTTATTGTCAAACCATCTTATTTTCCAAGGATCGCCAAAGCGGCCTTTTTCAGGAGGGGTTAAACTTTCACTTCCAGGGCAAAAATAACAAACACCGGCATCCGATTCTGAATTTTCCTGCTTAAATTCATGCGGTCGTTTAGATCTATCTTCAGCTATCAAAACAAATCTGTCCATTGTATAATCTTTTCTCAGCTCCATTTTATGCCCTCTTTTTCTCCACAAATTTTACAGTTTAGTTTATTTAGTTTATTTAGTTTATTTAGTTTATTTAGTTTATTTAGTTTATTTAGTTTGTTTAGTTTGTTTGTTTATTTATTTATTTATTTATTTGTTTGTTTGTTTGTTTGTTTGTTTGTCTTTTTATTTGTCTTTTTATTTGTCTTTTTATTTGTCTTTTTATTTGTCTTTTTATTTGTCTTTTTATTTATTTTGTATTTTTTTTAAAGCCAAATTATGAGCATCAACATAATTCTGGACAAATATTTTCCAGTCTGCAATAGCAGATATTCTTTTAGCACTTAATTTGCATTCTACTCTTGATGCATGATCAAGTCTTGCAAAATCATACATTATTTTCGTGAAATCATTGATTACATTATTTTCATTTTTATTCAGCCTGTCTAAAACAAATATTCCTTTATTTGCTTGGTTGGCTGATTTAAGAAACATTCCAAAACCACTTAAGTCTGTTGTTAACGAGGGAACACCTAAAGCTGCACTTTCTAAAGGAGTATATCCCCATGGTTCGTAATAACTTGGAAATAAACCTAAATGACATCCTGCCATTGCATCATAGTAAGATAGATTGATGAACCCATCGTTACCATCCAAATAAATTGGCTGTATTATTACTTTAACTACATCTTCTTGTCTGTTCAATAAACCATGCTGTTTTAAAGAATTTGCCAGCAGATTATTTTTTTCATCTTTTAGTGCGTGTGTTGATAATGGTGGTGTTCCTTTTCTTTCAAACATAACCATATCTTTTTTGATTTCCCTCAAAAATTCTTCTGAAAATACATTTTCTTTTGAAGTGTTCTGGCTGGTTATAAAACTGTAAATTAGTTTTTTCAATATATCTGGAGCATTCCAATTTATGTGATTTTTTATATGCATATAATAATTTTTGTTCTCTAAAATTTCCACATTCAATCCCGTATGGTTCTGAGGAGTCCAGAAGAAAACACAAATTGTTCTCTTATCGTCAGGGATTGCATTAGTCTCTCTTTCTTTTTTCATTTGTTCGTTTAATCTCCCCAACGAATCTATCATAACATCGAATCCTTTGTTTCTAAATTCGAATCTTCCAACTATGAAAAAAATAAGTGTGTGTTCTATATCAAAATCAAATGAATAGTAAGGATAGAAATAATATGTCAAAAATTCTCTTATTTTATCTCTGCAAGTTACATGTTTTATTGAGGTTTCCTCTATTGTGGGGAATTTACCTATATCCAATCCATTTAAGACTAAAATTTCTGGTTTTCTTCCCAAAAAGAATTCTGCTTCCATTGCAGTTATCTCAGAAACTGTTGTAAAAACATCTGTTATTTTAGAAGCTGCTTTTTCTGTTAGATGTTTTGCCTCGACACCATAAGCATAAGCTTCATGATCAGGATCTATTTTATTCAGGACGGCATATAAGTCCCAGCCGTTTCCTGCAAGAGTTCTTCCTAATGTTGTTGCGTGTGTTGTGAAAACAGTTGCAATATTTTTGCAATATTTTTTCACATACAATAAACCGAAAGCAGACAGCCATTCATGAAAATGAGCAACAATTTTTCCATCCAATGATTTGGAAAGCTCTTCAATCAATCTGCCAGAGCAATAAGACCAGAGCATTGGCTCTTCAACATCCCAATAGCCTCTTAAAGAATCTATTTTATAATCATCCCAATATTTTTTCTTTATATCATTTTTTTTAGGTATCAATGCTTTAAAATCAATCAGAATTGTACCAGGATCTCCTTTTACATCAACCCATTTTCCATAATGGCAGATAATTCCTTGCTTTTTCAATGTTTCAAATGCCTGCTTAAAAGATTCTGGAAGCGGGAGAGGAATAAAATCAACTTTTGCATTATTCTCAAAATAGGGACCTATCATATAATA
>CAZSEK010000024.1:0-13791 GCA_964605945.1 uncultured Methanosarcinales archaeon | reverse complement strand
ATCAGATTTTCATAGATAGATTTGCAGGATTTGATGAGAAAAATAAAGATAAATGGAATGAACCAGATTTTGTCGGAGGAAATATAAGAGGAATTATAGAAAAACTTACCTATCTTAAAAATTTAGGGATAAACACAATTTGGCTTTCGCCGTTTTACAAATGTCAATCATATCATGGTTATGATGTTGTTGATTTTTTTTCAATAAATCCAAGATTCGGTACACTTAATGATTTAAAAGAACTCATAAAAAAAGCAAAAGAAATCAATATAAACATCATAGCAGATTTTGTTCCAAATCATTGCTCAGCAAAACATCCTTTTTTCATAGATGCACAAAAAAACAGAGATAGCGAATATAAAAATTGGTTCTATTTCAAAAAATGGCCTGATGATTATTTGTGTTTTCTTGAGTATAAAGAACTGCCTAAACTAAACCTTGATTATCCTTCAACAAGAAAATATATCGTAGATGCGGCGAAACATTGGTTGAAATTAGGATTCGCAGGATTCAGATTAGATCATGCAATAGGCCCTTCACATAAATTTTGGAAAATATTCAGAAGAGAGATAAAAAAAGATTTTCCAAATTCTGTTCTAATTGGAGAAGTCTGCATTGCAGGGATTAAAGCAAATCAATTAAAAACAATAAACATAAAAAACAAAAATTTGACTTTATTAAGAAGAAATCCTGATGTTTTATTTAAAGAGTATGTCGGTGAATTAGATGGTGTCTTGGATTTTCAGTTTTATTCATTTATGCGTGATTTTGTATGTAACAAAATAAAAAACAAAAAATTTCTGATTAAAAAATTAAAAAAACATTATTCAGTATTTAAAGATTTTTATCTGCCTACGTTTTTAGATAATCATGATGTGAATAGATTTTTATTTGAATGTAAACAAAATGTAAACAAATTAAAAGACGCTGTCGAGATGCAATTCCTAATGAAACAACCAATAATAATTTATTATGGGCTAGAAATAGGTATGACGAATGAAAGATCGATTTATGAGTTTAAGGAATACGGCGATTTACAATCAAGAAAATCTATGGATTGGGAAAATGCAACTGAAAGCAACGAATTGTTGCATTTTTATAAAAGATTAATTGCAGAGAGAAAAATGAGGTAACTAAAATGAAAATCTATTTAGATAATGGATCAACAACAAAAACAGATAAGGAAGTTGTAAAAGCAATGATTCCTTACATGACAAAAGAATATGGAAATGCATCATCATTGCATTCTTTAGGTCAGAAAGCAAAAGAAGCACTAGAAGTTTCAAGAAAAACAATTGCAACATACATCAATGCAGAACCTGAAGAAATAATTTTCACATCAGGAGGAACAGAATCAGATAATATTGCAATAAAAGGTGTTGTTGAATATTTCAAAGCAGTAAATAAATCAAATGAATCCAAGGAAAAAATCCACATAATAACATCAAAAATAGAACATCCTGCTGTTTTGAATGTTTGCAAGCAGTTAGAAAAAGAAAATGTTGAAGTAACATATCTTGATGTTGATTCAGAGGGAATAATAAATCTTGCGCAGTTAAGTGCATCAATAAAACCAAATACGAAATTAATTTCAATCATGCACGTAAATAACGAAATAGGAACAATACAGCCAATAGAAGATATAGGAAAGATTGCAAAAGAAAAAAACATTGTTTTCCATTCAGATGCTGTTCAAAGTTTGACAAAATTAAAATTAGATGCAAAATCAATTAATGTTGATTTGCTTTCTTTTTCTGCACATAAAATTCATGGTCCAAAAGGAATTGGTGCATTGTTTATAAAAAAAGGAACTCCTTTAAATGTGTTGTATCAGGGAGGTTCTCATGAATTCAAAAAAAGACCAGGAACAGAAAACATTCCTGCAATTGTCGGCTTTGCAAAAGCAGTTGAGATTGCAAAAGACACAGATATTGAAAAAATATCAAAATTAAGAGAATACTTTATTGATGAATTATTAAAAATACCTTCAACAAAATTAAATGGTTCGAGAGAGAAAAGAGTTTGCAACAACATTAATGTGGGTTTTTCATTTATAGAAGGAGAAGGTTTGTTAATGCTGTTGAATGAAAAAGGAATCTTTGTTTCAACAGGTTCTGCCTGCTCATCAAAATCACTCGAGCCAAGCCATGTTCTTTCATCATTGGGATTGAAACACGAAATAATTCACGGCTCGATAAGATTTACATTATCAAAATACACAACACAAAAAGAAATAGATTATACTATAAAGCAAGTCAAAAAAGCTGTCAAGAAATTAAGAAAATTCAGTCCTTTAAAAGAAGGTGTTGAATATAATGCTGTTGACGAAAACTATAATGAACATGATGTGTGTGATGTTAATTAACTTATGGCGACGGCAAAATAAATGAAGGTGAAAATATGTACAATGAAAAAGTCATGGAACATTTCAAGAAACCTAAGAATATGGGTGAGATAAAGAATCCTGATGCTATTGGAGAAGTGGGCAATCCAAAGTGTCTTTTGCCAGATGAAAAAATATTTTTAAATGGACTTTTTGAGCCAATAAACTCATCCAGAAAAAAAGATTCTGTAATTTCTCATAAAGGCATAAAAACAAAAATAGATAATGCTTTCTCAAAAAAATATTCTGGAAAAATAATTAATTTAAAAAATAAATTAGGTGCATTATCATTAACATCAGAACATTTGATTTACGCTTTAAAGGTTCCTAAAATAAATCAATTTTTAAGACATAAAAATAAAAAGAACTTAATCCCTGCCTGGTATCATGCAGAGGATTTGGAAAAAGGAGATATTGTTATATATCCCATTATAAAAAAAATAGAAGATGTAGAGCATCTTCACTTCGAAAGTATTAAAAAAAAATACGATTTTAGAAGCAAACCAATAATTAGAGAAATTCCCCTTTCAAATGATTTATTAAGATTGTTCGGTTATTTTATTTCAGAAGGAAATATTCAAGAAATAATAACGAAAACATATGTATCTTTTTCTCTGAATATAGATGAGACAGATATTGCTGAAGATATATCGAGAACTTGTAAATTATTGTTCAATTTAGATGTAAAAATAAGTAAAGAACCTAAAAAACATTTAATGAAAGTTTACGTTTATAATGTACATTTTACCAGGTTTTTAAAAGAATTATTTGGAAATGGCGCAGAAAATAAAAAACTACCTGAATTTATGTTATATTTACCTCCCTCAAAACAAAAACATTTGTTGATTGGGTTGTGGAAAGGAGATGGATGCATAAATCTAAATAGACAAGGTCCTCGCGCAGGATATTCTACAACTTCATATCAATTAGCGCAGCAAATAAAAATATTGTTGTTGAGACAAAAAATAATTCCTTCTTATTATGTTGAAAAAGAAAAAATAATTAGAGGAATTAATCATAAAAAATCATATCGGATTCATGTGGGGCAGAGAGAATCTTTAACGAAGCTGGCTGCAATATTAGGTTTGCATTATGCTCCAAAATCATACGAGTCTATAGATTCTTGGTTTGAAAATAGCAACCTATATACCCCAATAACATATAAAAAAGAAATAAATTACCGAGGCAAAGTTCATAATTTAGAAGTTAATGAATATCACTCATTTATTTCAGATGCATTTTGTCTTCATAATTGCGGTGACATGATGAAAGTCACGATGAAGATAAATAAGAAAACAAAAATAATTAAAGATATTAAGTTCAAAACTTTTGGTTGTGCAGCAGCAATAGCCTGCAGTTCTGTAACAACAGAATTAATCAAAGGAAAAACAATATATGAAGCAAAAAAGCTTACAAAACAAGATGTTGTGAAAGAATTCGGAGAGTTGCCTGCGATTAAAGTCCATTGCTCATTATTATCAACAGATGCTGTAAAGAAAGCGATTGCAGATTATGAGAAGAAGGAGAAATAAGAAAGAAAAATCCACAAACTTTTGTCATTTCATTCCCAACTTTTTTGGGCGAAACCAAAAAATATTTAAAACATTATTACAGAAAATAAAATAATAATAAAATAAACTAAGCAAAACAAGGTGATTTATATGGAGTTTAAAGGCGTTCAGGTAATAACATACGACAATAATGGAGAATTATTCTATTTGATATTAAGAAGAGTTGAACAATGGAAAGGTTGGGAATTTCCAAAAACACTTATACACGAATCAGAGACAGAAGAGCAGGCTGTTGATAGATTAATTAAAGAGCAAGTAGGTATATCAAAACACAATATCGTGAAAAAATTAAATGCAACACAAGCATTTCAGGATGGATCAGATACTCATGTGTTTCAGTTCTATCTTATAAATGCATCAATGAACGTCCCTGTAAAAAACTACAACAAAGACAGCAAGCACGATAATTATTTGTGGGCAATGGAAGATTCTGTAACTAACAAATTAACTTGGGAACCTGAAGGTATAGCACTTCATGAAGCAAAAGAAATTATTTTAGATGAAGAGAAATTAAAATAATTTTAAAATAATTTTATTGTTTCTATTTTTAATATCTTTATTTTCCATTAACCTTTTAAATATCTTTTAATTCTTTTCTGTATGATATTGGTCAGAACAGGAGAAATATTTTTGAAATCAGGAAATAAATATGTTTTTGAGAATCAATTAGTTCATAATATTATTTCTTATCTTAAGCAGATTAAAGTTTATGCAAAATTAGACAGAGCATACAATCGATTCCTTTTGCACGGCGATGAAAAAAATCTAGATAAAATAGAATTAAAAAATATTTTTGGAGTTGTTTCATACAACAGATGCATTGAAACAGAAATGGATGAAGAATCAATTAAAGAAGAAATATCAAAATTGCTTAAGAAAAACTCGATGAACCTGAAAAACAAAACATTCCGAGTTACTGTCAATAGAGCAGATAAGAGATTTAAAATAAATTCTATGGAGCTTGCAATAAAAATAGCAAATCACATAATTCTTGAAACAGAAAAAGTCCATAAATTCACGCCAAAAGTATCTTTAAAAGAATTTGATATAAATTTCCAGATAGAACTCCTCGACAGGAAATCACTGATCTTTACAGAAACAGCAGAATGTTTTGGGGGGCTTCCTGTCGGTGTAGAGGGAAGTGTTGTTTCAATCATTGAAAATAAAAATTCAATTTTAGCAGCATTATTGATGATGAAAAGAGGATGCAGGATAATTCCTGTTGCTTATGAAAATAAAGATATTTCGCTGATAAAAAATTATGCACATGGAAATTATGAAGAATTAAAATTAATTAAAAACAACACAGAATTAAAGAAAATAATTGATGAGAATAATACAAAAGCAATCGTTGTTGGGAATACTTTAAAAGATATTGATAAAATTGATAAAACCCTCTATGAATATACAATAATTACTCCCTTAATTATTCATGATAAAGATGAAATAAAAAAAGAAATGGAGAAATATGCTTGACTTTCTAAATCCTTTCTTACCTCATAAAATCGAAAACTTTATATATTAATCTGCTATTAATATCTTATTAATGCGATATTAATACTACTAAATGGAGGAAAAATGGTACAAGCAATAATAAACATATCCGATAATACTAACAGAATTTTAAACATAATAAAAGCAAAAAACGGTCTTAGAGATAAATCTGAAGCCATAAATATTCTTGCAAAGGAATATTCAGAGAATTTATTAGAGCCGGAGTTAAGACCTGAATTTATAGAAAAAATGCTAAAAAGACAAAAGGAACCCACAGTCAAAATTAAAAAATTTGAAAAGCATTTCGGGTTAAATTAAGGAGTTAAAATATGTATTCTTATGAATTAAGAAAATCTGTTGAAAAAGATTTTTTCAAATTAGCAAAGAAAAATCCGACGCAACTTAAAATAATTTATAAAAAAATTCAAGAAATAGTTCAAAATCCACAACATTATAAGAATTTAAAAAAACCTCTTGAAAATATTAGACGAGTTCATATCGATAAATCTTTTGTTCTGTTATTTTCTGTCGATGAATTAAATAATAAAATAATTATTGAAGAATTTTCACATCATGATGAGGCATATTTATGATTCCATCAGCAAAACTTAAAGATGAAGAATTTGTTAAATATTTTGAGAAAAAAGTAGTTAATACAATAAAAAGATTCAAATTGATTTCTTCTAAGGACAAAGTCTTCGTCGCTGTTTCAGGAGGAAAAGATTCAACAGTAGTTCTTTATATTCTAAATAAATATTTTCCAAAAAAAGTAAATGCAATAACAATAAACGCATTAATAGGCAATTATTCTCTTGAAAATCTGAAAAATATAAAAGATTTCTGCAAAAAACAAAAAATAAAATTGAATATTATTTCTTTTAGAGATGAATTTGGATATTCTTTATGTTATATACGACAAAGGTTAAATAAAAAAGGAATTAAATTAAAATCATGCACTATTTGCGGGATATTAAAAAGATATCTGCTGAATAAATATTCTGAAAAACACAAAGCAACAAAACTTGTTACAGGCCACAATATGGATGATGAATGCCAGAATATATTGATGAATCTTTTTAAAAATCATATGGAGCTTTCAGCAAGACTTGGTCCAATAACAGGCATACAAAAGAATAAAAAGTTTGTTCCAAGAATCAAACCACTGTATTTATGTTACGAAGATGAAGTCGAGAGATACAGTAAAATAATGGATTTTCCTGTTAAATATGGATACTGCCCTTGCTCTCATGATGCATTCAGACGATTTGTTGCATCAACAATAGATTCATATGAAGAAAAAGAATTTAGCGAAAAAAACATCTTAATCAAACAAAACATAATTGATGATTTTTTGAAAAATATTCCGAAGATGAAAAAATATTATTCAAGTAATATTCAGCAAAAATATTGCGAAAATTGCAGGGAGCCTTCTCAGGGAGATATCTGCAGAACATGCCAGATTTTAGAACATCTTAAGAAATAACAAATAAATATCAAAGTAATTATTTCATTAATTCCTTGACTTCTTTATCTTTTAGAAATCTCCATTTGCCTAATTTTACATCCATTTTAAGATTTCCTATTCTTGAACGTGCCAGATCTTTAACAAAATATCCCTGCTTGAAGAACATTCTTTTTACAATCCATTTTTTCCCTTCTCTTATGGTGATTTCAAGAGTTGTTTTTGTAAATAGTTTGATTTTTCCCTTGACAAATCCGTCTTGAAGATGAATTCCTTTTTCTAACTCTTCAATATCTCTTTTTTCGATATGCTTGTCTAATTGCACATAATATGTTTTTTCTTTTTCATATCTTGGATGCATGACTTTATTTGCAAAATTTCCGTCGTTTGTCAAAAGCAAAAGGCCCGTTGTTCCTTTATCCAGTCTTCCGACAGGAAAAACCCTCACAGGAACCTGTACAAGATTAAGAACATTTTTTTTAATATTTGGACTCATCGTAACTTCATATCCTTTTGGTTTGTTTAACATAATATAAACAAACTGTGTTTTTTCTATTAAAGCACTTCCAACATAAATTTCATCTTTTTCAATATCTGCCTTATCACCTAAATGAATAACTTTGCCATTTACTCTGACCTTTCCTCTTTCTATAAATTCCTCTGCTTGTCTTCTAGAGCAGAATCCTGCATTGGATATTAATTTTTGAACTCTTTCTTGCATGTTGTTGATAATGTGATTGGTTTTATAAAACTTTTTAAATTGTGTTGTTTTCTATATATTATGAATAGAAATATTGAGGACAAATATATTTTGAATACTTTTTGTAATGCGTTCTGCAAAGTTGTTGCAAAACATACAAAATACATAATCGTTTCAGGCTTTGTTGCAATTGCATCCGGAAGAGTAAGAGGAACAGAAGATATTGATATGATTATCTCTAAATTAAAAAAAGAAGATTTTTTAAAGTTGCATAATGATTTAATTAAAGCAGGCTTTGTTGCAATGCAAAGTGATGATTCTTCTGTTTTATTTGAGGATTATTTAAGAGAAAAACTTTCAATCAGATATACAATTAAAAATCAAATTTTACCAGAAATGGAAGTTAAATTTGCTAAAGATACATTAGATGACTATCAATTACAAACAAGAATGAAACTTCCTTTAACAGGATTAGATATTTGGTTTAGTTCAATTAATATGAATGTCGCATTTAAAGAAGAATTATTGAAATCTCCGAAAGATTTAGAAGATGCAAGACATTTACGTGTAGTATATTCTGAAATGATTAATGAACAAGAAATTAAAAAAATAAAACAAATGATAAAAAAATATAGGTTAAATTAAATGAGAGATAAAACACATACGGAATTTATTGAAAAATGGGCACTTTTTGTTAAAAATAATCCTAATAAATGGCAGAAACCTCACGCAAGATTAATCGATTCTCAGATAATCATGCATAGAGATTTTTTGAAAAGATTGTCTAAAGAAAAAAATGGTCGCGAAAAAATAATAAAATTATATTCTATTAAAAATTTAAAAGGTTATAAACAATTATTGGGGTGAATGTAATAATTTTCGTACATTTGTAACAAAAATAGTACACTTAAATGAATTTTGACGTATTAATCCCTAAAAACAATGAGAAAGAGTTAATTGAAGAAGCAATTAGATTAAAGTATAAAGAAATTGTGATGTTGACTGATAAAAAAGAGTATAAACTTGATGATTCAGTTAAAACAACAGTAACAAAATCAAAAATAATAATCAAAACAGCATTCTTTTTAAGAAACCCTGCTGAGTTTTCTCGCGTGCGCAATAAATTTGATTATATTTTTGCATATCCTGAAAGGAAATTCTTTGAAATGAACATTGATTATGTGTTTAATCTTGAGATGTTGCCTGAAAAAGATTCTTTTCATTTTAGACGAACGCCTTTAAATCAAGTTACTGCAAAATTATGTTCTGAACATTCCATAAAAATTGCATTTGAATATTCTTTAGTTGAGAATAAGGTTGCTTTAGGACGAATGATGCAGAATTCTGTGTTGATTAGAAAGTATAAATTAGATTTTGATGTCTTTAGTTTCGCTTCTTCTGTTAATGAAATGCATTCAAAGAACAAGATGAAATCATTATTGAATGTTTTGGGGATGAAATAAATTATTTTTTTAAAACATCCATCCTATAATAATCTACGCCCCAAAGTTCAAGAAAATCTTTAAAATCATCTGTAAATTTAACAGGAATAAAAACAACCAATCTTCCTATTAATTTTCCATTTATTTTTGTTAATATTCCTTTTTGATTTTTATTGCCGTGTAATGCATAAGAAAATAAAACTTTTTTGTTTTTCTTCATTTTACTTATATCGAGACTATATATTGTTCCGGAATCATAATTTAATTTTTCATATAGTTGTTTATTGTCTATTAAAGATATTCCTTCAGATAGTAAAGTAATAAATAAAGAATTTGCAAATATCGTTTCTATGAGAAGGATATTTAGATGTGTTTTGTTATCAAAAAATGTTCCAAAATTTTTCATTAAATCAAGCATCTCTGATTCTTTCGTATTTTTTAAGATAATAGCTATATCTATATCGTTTGGATTTATTTTATTTTTAGCTAGAGAACCAAATAAGACAATGTCTATAATTTTATCTTTATACTTTTGAAAAAGCTTCTTTGAATTCTTTATCAAGTTCCCCTTGTTCGAGTATTGTTTTGATTTCATTTTTTATTACAATGCAAGATTCTTTTGTTATTGGTATAGAATAGGTATCTTGATATGTTTTGAATATGCTATCAACTAAAAGATATATTTGAGGAAAATGTTTTTCCAATAATCTGAATCTTTCAGTATGGCTTGTTGGAGCATATCCTAATTTTCTTAATAAGATTAAGTCGCAGATTTGCGTTATCGCTTTAAAATAAGCAGTGACTGCAAGTTTATATCTTTTTTTAGCTTCCTCATCTATTCCGCCTTCAAAAAACTCAGTAAATCCACTTTTTAGATTTTTCTCATTGACCACACATATGGATAATTTTTTAAATTTATAAATGTTGTTAATTTACCTTGGTAAATATAAAGGTTTATTTGGTTTCTAATTTTACCTTGGTAAATAGATTTATGGTTAAATGTTACTAATCTTAAACTCGACTTAAAGAAAAGTAATACTAAAATTAAACTTAAGTTAAGGAAAAGTCAGAAGTTGTGCTTAAATAACTGTTGTTAATTTACTTTGGTAAATATGTTGTTTATTTTCGCTTCATCTGTTTCTAAATTTCATTCAAAAAATAAAATAAAAGTATTATTTGATGTTTTAGGTCTTAAAAAGAGATAAATATATAAATCAATAATTCGTAAATCATTAAAAGAGGGTTTATATGGGGAAAAGATCACTTATTTTAATGTTTATTATTCTATCTCTAGTTTGTATTGGAGGGGTTAGGGCATTAGATTGCAGTCAATATAATAATAATGAAACAAATTGTAAAGCTGCAAGTGAGATGGATTTTACAACAAGGCGTGGTACAATCTCTTATGATTCATGTACAGAGTTTGCTTGTGAATACTTTAACTATAAGAACCCCGTCTGTAAACCACGTCCTGTCATTACATATAATGCTAATCTTTCTTGCGATGGTGCAACAAAAAAATACAACTGTACAAGTACATTAACAGGCAATTCAGTAAAGTATCTTGAGGATTGTGATAATGGAAAAGAATGTAAGAGTACGACACAAGCTTGGCGTACAGTTCTTCAGTGTGTAATTCCTCAATCTATTGTTGATTGTAATAATGGCGGAGGGATTTATTGTGAAGGAGGAGTTTGTGCAAAGTACGGTACATCTAACCAAATTTCTTGTAATATTTCTGTGAATCAATTCGTTATTGTTCCTCAAGGATCTAAATTTCTTTTTAGCGAATTATTAGTTAAGAAAAATATTATTTTAAAATTTAGATCAACACAAGAATTATCTAGTCCTGTTACTTCTTTAAATGGAAATTCTGGGGGAGCAGGTGGATCAAGCAATGGTTGTAATGATGATAAAGGAAGCGGTGGCTCAGGCGATTCAGGAGGAGCAACAGGAAAAAAAGGCAAACCTGGTGGCGTATCAGATGATGGATATAATTTTATAGCACAACCCTCGCCATATATCGGTGCAAAGGTCTTTTTATTTGGAATAAATTCAATAAATGTTTCAGGAAAAATTGATGTTAATGGTGAAGGGGGCGCAGGAGGAGCAGATGCAACAGGACAATACTCTTGCGGTTATGCGGGTGAAGGGGGCGCAGGAGGAAGTGGTGCAGGAGAATTATATTTAATTTCAACTAATTTATACGGAACAGGAAGTTTAAGTGCTAATGGGGGTCCTGGTGGTTTTGGAGGAAGACCAACAGACGATGGAGGATGTTTTCCATGCACTACTGATGGCGAGTGTACTTGTGATGATTGTGGAGGAGGTGCTGGTGGCGGTGGCGGAGCTGGAGCCGGATCTATATTTATTTCTGTAACTAATGATTTATCTTCATTATCTAAAACATGCAATGGCGGCGAGGGTGGAAGTTTATCTTATACTTGTGATAATGGACAGAACGGTAATTCTGGAGGCACAGGAGGATCAAATCCTGATTGTGGAACAGTTATGACAGTAACAATAAGTGAAGTTAAAGATATAATGACAGATGCAGACACTTATCCTGATGCATGTAATAATGATTTTGATGATAATTATGCACGTGGAATAGATTTTAATGATTCTGATTGTCAAAATGCTTGTTCGGGGTGGAAAAAAAGCATTTTCGATATTTTTAAAGAAGGTTATTTTTTAAATGGTTATGATGGCTGCTGCGGAGATGATGTATTGAATGGAGATTTTGAAATATTGGAAGATACTAAAATAAAAGTGTGGATAGAATCAACAGGAACGACAATTTCTCAATCAAAAACTAACGTAATAACAGGACAATATTCATTATTAGCAATTTCAACTGACGATAATAAGGAATGGCAAAGCGTTAATTCAGATGTTTTTATTCCTATAGAACCAAACACAAATTATGTTCTTTCAGGAGATATTTATTTACCTCAAAATTTACCTTTAAATAGTTGGGTTAGTTTGATTGCTCATGGATATGATGCCACTAAAACAGGAACATTGAAATTAAATAAAGAATCAACACAAATAACAAACGCAGGAAAATATCATATATCTTTAGAACTCACATCAGATGAATTATCATCAACAAAATATATTAACGTTATTTTAGGAATATACAATCTTCCTGATAAAAATAGTGTTTATTTCGACAACATTCATTTTGAAAAAGTCAATTCTGTTTTTCCAACATTAGAAGATTATGGTTTCATAAATTCAAACGGATATGGATATTTATGTTATAATTATAATGCAGCTGATTTAACTCAATCTACAACAACCTCTGCTTGGACATGGTTAGATGCAGGCAAAGATCCTTTTAAAATAATAACAATAGGAACGCCAGATGGAACAACAGATGTTATTTCAAATAGTGCTAATTGGTCTTATTGTGATGCAACAGGTAATGGGCAATTAAATGGATTGCCTATTGATGAGTATGGGACATTTAAACCAACATATACGAGTTTAACAGGAATGGAGTGTTCGGAGTTTTTATCATTAATGACTGGTGCAAATTATGGTGTTTGTGATGTGGGCGAATTTACAAATTGCTGTGAAGATGAATATGTTAATTTTGAAAATCCCCTTTCGTTTAAAAATTGTGAATGTTATGGTGATGGAGGCGTCACTATTGATTTTTGTGATAGTGAAGTTATTCCTCAACTTGAGGAAATATGTCATGAAGAAGAAAACATTAATTTATATGGAGAAAGCGGACTTATTGAAAAGTCATTGTGTAATTTTGATTTAACTGGTTGTTTATTTCCTAATTATTATAATCCAGATTTATCTTGCGAAATGCAAGATCTGCCTGCAGGATATACTCAAGATTTGTGTATCCCGCATCAAACATATTGTAAAGATGGAACATACATAACAACAACAGAAACAACTGCAAATGCAGATAAACAATGTTGTGTAGGTGTAGGTGCTTCCTGCATTTCTTTACCAGACATAACAATAAATACATGTAATGCACCTTATGAATTATATGGTGCTGATGAAGAAGGGGTGTTTTGTCAAGATTATGTTTCTATTCAGGGAACTTCACAAAGATGTTGTTTGAATGGATTAATAAGAAACGATATATTTAACACAAATTTTTTGGGTGCAATATCCAATGAGTCTTTTGTTTGTTTTAGACAAGAAGAAAACAATTTAATTGGTGACTGTTGTTTTGGTTCTGAATGTGCTAATATGTATTTTTTAAATCCAAACAACAACAGAATTGATTTTGCTAAACGACTATATTCAACAGGACACGCATTGCAGTCAATTTCAACTTATGATGAATATGATCAAGAACGAGACATGTTTGTTGATTATGTTTCTAAAGACATAGTTACCAGCAATGGTTTTGCACCAATTACAATTCGAAAATCTTTAAGCATGTCTGGATTTTCCTATCTTGAATTTGATGTAGCATACAATTCAGAAAACATTCAAAATATTTTTATAAATGATGTGGATTACAGTCTTCTTTCAAATTTCTTGAATAACGGAAAAGAAGCTATGAGATGGCATCATGCAATAATTCCTTTAAAAAATACACAAAAAGAAGAAGAGTTGAGAAAGTTATACATATATGCAAATGAAGGAACAGTTATTTTAGTAGACAACATAATCCTAACACCATCAACAGATGCAGATTTGGAAGTTAATTCAAAGAATTATTATTGCACAGGAGGATTCGGAACATGGATAAGTGATTT
>CAZSEK010000023.1:0-13796 GCA_964605945.1 uncultured Methanosarcinales archaeon | reverse complement strand
AATGTGTCTTGATGTTTTTGTTTTCTTTCATCAAAATGATGTCCAAATTCTACTTCGATTAGTTCTTTCTTAAAACTAGACAATAATTCTTCTTTTTTTATTTCTTTTATCATTTTACGTTTTAATAGGTATATTATAAAAATTTAAAATAAAAAAATAATTAATTCTTATTATGGTGTGTTATTTCAGCAAGAACTTTTCTCATTGCAGAATCTAACGCAACAAATATGTTTTTATCGACGACTTCTGAAGAAAATGATTTTCCATTGTCGAGTGCTTTTACATGAACTTCATGTTTTGAGCTGTTCTCGATTTTATGTATCTCTTTAAGATGAATTGATATTTTTTCAAAATTCTTTGCATGCTCCTGAATTTTTCTTGTGTATTGTCCTACTATTTTCTTGACAACAACAACTTCTGCCATGCTAACTTGCTTAAACCCCACTAATTCAATGTTTCCTCCAAGATTCAATGCTGCATTTACTTTATCCTCTGCAGGCTTATTTTCTGTGTGTGTGTTTTCTGTATGTGTTTCTTCTGCCATATTTAATCACCTTTGTTTGCTACAATTTATTTGCTATAAAACAATATAATTAATGTTTATTTAAAAAAGTTATGGATTTACTTCATTATCTGTCTGTTTAAGCAATCCTTTATTTTTCAGGAAATCAAGAACTTTTTGAGTATTTTTTTCTATGTCATTTTCAAGAGAAGTATCTAATATGAAATCAAACTGGTCTTTTTTTGTGAAATCAAGCCCATAATATTTCTTGTATCTTAATTTATCAGAGATTATTCTTTTTCTAAGAATCTCTTTCTGTTCTTCGAGTGTTTTTGCTCTCTGTTCATCTGATCTGTCTGATAATGTATCATTCATTATTCTTTTCGCAGACATATCTTCATCTGCAGTCATGTATATTTTTAGAGAGTTTGGGATAAAATAATAAGATAATCTTCCGTCTATAACAAAATTATCCTCTGTCTTGCCTAATTTTACCTGATAATCATCAGCATCTTTATCTGTGAATGCTTCTTTTTCTCCCACTTTATTTAATTGATCTATAGTCATTCCTCTCTCTTTTGCCATCATTCCCCTGATATCGCCCATAGAATAGAATTTATAATTTAGTTTCTTTGCCAGATTTTTGCCTATAATTGTCTTTCCTGCACCGGGAGTCCCAGAAATTGTTATTATCATAAATAAAAGAAAAAGAAAGGATATAAAAATATTCCGATAATTCGGAATAGTTTGGAATATAATGACAAAATGTATTGAAATTTAACTTAAAAGAGGAAATGAAACTCCGGAAGTTATTTTTTTACCAGCACTATTGGGTTTTTTATCAGGACGATATTCAGGAATAATAGCATGATTAGTTATATCTAATCCTGAAAAATAAACAGTTTCTCCTAAATCTAATTTATCTAAAAGAAAATTTGCTCCATCTCGTTCCTCTATATCTTGACTAGTGCATGCTAAAACATATAATCCTAATTCTGTTGCTTTTTCAAGAGGAGAATGCATGATTGATTTGTATTGTTTTAATATTCCTTTTTCATCGATAAATTGTGCATCAAAGCCACATTCACCATCTGCTGAAATAGATATATTTTTTCCTGATGCAATATCATCTAGATATTTTTTTGCTTCTAAAGGCATTGAACTGTTAAAGTTTGTGTAATTTGAATTAGTCATTTAATACCACCAACCATATAGAATAAGCATTCCTTTTTAAATGTTTCTATTTTTGTTACTTAGAAGTCGTTATATGTTGATATTACACACAATATCAGTCCATCGTAATTTAATTAATACTTACGAAGAGTGGGATTCAGATAAACTTCAGAAAAATACACTACATCTTTTATACCTGCCCAATCAAAATATTTTGCATTAAGAATCACATTTATTTTTTCTTTATTGTTTTTTTCTTCACCAAAATACATTTCTCTTTTACGGATTGTTTCAAACTCCTGTTTATATTGCGCCCAATCATTATTTATTTTTTGAAGATTTAAATATGCTTTGACAAATTTATCCCTTAATTCAGGAGTTATTTCAAAAGAATTTGCGTCTTTTTTTGAAGTAAGTATGCTTTTAATATCGTTATATCTTGAAAGAACATAAATTCTTCTTTTAACTGCTGCTTTACCTTTCTCGTCTATTAATCCATAGGAAACAAGATCCTCTATTTTTTGAAGTTTTTTCTTTTTGAAGTTAATCAATTCAGAACCTTCAGTAAAATAAGAATTTTTTATTTTATTAACAAACTCTATAGGTGTCATTTCAACAAGAGATTCAGGTTTGGCATCTTTTGCATTTCTATAAACATTTATTTTCAAAGGCAGTTCAACCAAACTTCCCTCTAAATTTTTCTGTGTTTTTTCAAAATATTCTATTTTCCTCTGCCATAATGCAAATGTTTTTGTAATTTTTTCAAAATCAGACATTCCCTCTATGGATTTTGCATTTTTGTAAATGCCTTCATTATTCGAGCCGTTCTTTACTTTGAAAGACCATATATCAAAATAATTTTTCAGATATTCTTTTTTAACTATTGTTTTGTATTTTTCAAACACTTCTTCATTCATGTTTTCGTCATGATTAAAGAAAGTATTCAGCATATAAATAAACGGATTGTTTTTTCTGATTGTTTTATCTGCCTGTTTAAATGAAAAATTCAATGCAGTCTGCTCATTCTCTTCTGTTCTCCTCTTGAACAAATCAGGGATTATATACATTAATTCTGCGAATTCAACAAGATTTATCTCTTTTTTTTCAAGCAATTGCCCCTGATCGAATGTTAATTTTACATTGGATTTTTTTTGGACATAATTTATGTCCTCTATAACGCTTGCCAAGCTTTCTGCCTTTATGTATGTATTAATCATAAGATACAAATTAAATTTTCTCCAGTTTGCGTCTGTAACCGAAGAAATGTTTTTTTTCATCTTGACTGCAATATCAAGTATTTCAGCAGGAGTTTTCTCATCATAATATATCTTATTAAGTGAATTTGCATTTGGCGCAAGTTTTTTGAAAAGAGTCCTTTCTGCACTTTCTTCTGGCTTTGCATTTTCAAGAAATCTTGCAAGTTTATCTATTGATATTTCGAGTTTTTTTCTGAATTTCTCGTCATATTCTTTAGACCAGGCATCCCTTAAAAAATTCCTGTCTTTCAACAAATAATCTCCTAGATCAAATATTTTTTCTCTATTTATTTTTTCAAGAATCTCGTTATTTTTCTTTTCATCATATTCTTTTTGAAATCTTTGAAAACCTAAATAGGAGAATTTTTTAACACCAAACAGCAAAGCTATTTTCGAAATAGATTCTCTGTCAACAGACCCGACAATTAAAGGCGTATCTATTGCTGTTTTTATTGTAAATACATTTTTTAATCCTGGTGAAAATGTTCCATCTTCATAAAATTCTGTTTTTGGAAGTTCATAATGGCTTATTAATTCAAAGCCATTGAAAAAATCAGAAAATGTCTGATTTTCAGGCAGGATATTTGTAAAATAATTCCACATAGAAACAGCGTGAGTATTATTTTTATTATTATAATGCCTAAATAAAGTTTTAAGTTTCTTTTTTTCAACTAAGTCAGGAGTTTTTACAAGAAGTGCGTCAAGCGTATTTTTGCCAAGTGCAGATGGTTTTACCTCTGATGCAGATGATTTCTCATCTGATTTTTTATCAGGTGTTTTCTTTTCTAACGTTTTCTTATTTGAACTGCCTTGTGGTTCCCCCATACCACTAGCGAATGAAAACTGATTTATAAATCTTTTCAGTCCAAGACCGGAAATATTTCGGATATGTTTAAAATCAAAAGATATTCAAAATCAACCTTCAATAAACTCAAACTACAGCAAAAACTATATAAATAACACAAAATCCACATAAATATCAGATAAATATATAGAATATATCTAAATATATAAAAAATACAATATACATAAGCAAACAAGGTGATAAAATGACGAAAAAACCAGAAGCAAAAGCAAAATCAACAAAATCCAAAGAATCCAGCAAAGATGAACAAATAGGATTTCATAAAGGATCATTATCAACATTAGCAAAAGAAAGAGCAGAGCTTGCAAGAATTTTGCAGATTATAGAGCAACTTATGCAGATGCATGTTGTAGCACTGAATGAATTAGGTGTTGATTTGCAAAAAGAAGTTGAAGAAATGAAACATAGCTCTCAGGCAGCTCATTCAGGACAATCTGGAAAAAAGAAACCAATCGAAGATGTATTGTAAATAAAACAAATCTAAAAATATACTCAATAAAATCAACTAAATTAATTAAAACAAAGTCAATTAATAAAGCGCATTTAATACAAAATAAATAAAACAAAGGAAATGGAATGAAAAAAAATAAAGAGAAAAAAACAGGAATAATATTAATGGCAATATTCATAAGCTTATTGATGATTTTAAGCATATTTGGAATTGTTTTAGATAATATAACTTCGTCAGATAATTTTGAATATGGAAAACAAAAATTCACGCAAACAGAAAATGGATACAGCACAAAAATAAACAATAAACAGATGAGCTTTTATTATTTCCCTTCTGAAATTGAACATATAAATATCAGCGAAGACATTATAAATAAACTTAACAACGCACAGCTTGTTGTTTTCTTATTTAATCCTAACGCAGCAAATGAACAGCTCCAATATGTTGATGCAGCAAGATTTGATTTAGAACAACAATCTAATATCCCTATATATTCAGGAATAACTGAATCATCTGAATTATATCCAACACTTCCTGTTTTAAGCTGTGAAAACGCATCAGTTCAAACACCATTCATAATATTAAACATATCTTCATCAGCAGGATTCGCAGCAGATGAAACTAATCCTGACTGCATAATCATGAATGCTCGATTAAAAGATATAATAATACTTCAGGAAAGACTTATTTATGGATTGTATGGAATAATACCAATCGATGAATAATATAATTAGTATGAATAAATAGATAAATAAATATAACTGAAAAAAACAAATTAAACCAGTAATAATAACAAATAATGAACAATTTTAATGAAAAAAATATAAATATGCAATAAATAATGAGTGAATAAAATGGAACATAACAAACATCACAAAAAACAAACAGAGAAAAAATCAAAAGAAGAAACAAATAAAAAACCAGCAAAAGAATCAAACAAAAATTCAAAAAATGAAGCTGATGAAAACAAAAAATCTTTAATAACTGTATTCGTCATAATAGGAATAATATTGGTTATGTTCATATCAACATATTTTGTTTCGTCGTATGTCAGAGAAAAACAGGCAGAAGCAAAACTCAAAGAAAGTATGGTGAATTACAACGGCTTTATATTCTATAAAGACAATGAAAACCACTGGCTCGGACAGTTGAATATAAGAGGCAAACCATATACAATTCCGTTTTATTACAATCCATACCAGGTTGAAAACATCTCGCTTGACAATCAAAGTACAATAGAAAAAATAATGAATTTTGAATCAGTCGAAAACGGAAAAATATACATAACTGTTGACCCTGAAGAGAGTTCAAAAATAGTTGTTTCTGCTGTAGAGATTGCAAGAATATTAGGAACTGCAAACAACATATACAATTATAATGTTAGTTCAGCAATCATCCGCGAAATTGAACAGACAACCCAATATCCTGTAATAACCTGCGAAAACCAAAATACAAAAGTTATTGTAATCGAGCTCAAAATAAGCAAAGAAAACAAAATCTATTCAGACAAAAACTGCATAATTTTAGAAGCAACATCTGCTGATGAGATGATTAAAGTCGCAGATTCATTCGCATTAAGAATTTTGACTATAATTAAATAAGAATGACTGAACACTATTTTTCTAAAAATCCAAAAGGAGAATTCAGAAAAGAATGCTTTGAAGTCGATATTTTGGATGAAACAGTAAAAATAAATTCAGGATCAGGAATTTTTTCTCTCGATAAACTGGATTTTGGAACAGAGCTTTTAATTAAAAATGCAAAAATAGAAAACAAAAAATTACATATTCTTGATTTAGGATGCGGATATGGAATCATAGGAATTATGATGAAAAAAAAACATCCTGACTTAAATGTGATGATGATTGATGTTAATGATCGTGCAGTGAAACTTGCAAAACAAAACTGCAGAGAAAACAAAATAGAATGTGAAGTTTTTCAGAGTGATATTTTTTTAAATCCGAAAACAAGTGATAAAAAATTTGATATCATTTTGACTAATCCTCCTTTTTCAGCAGGAAAATCTGTATGCATAGAATTCATCAAGCAGTCGTTTTCTCATCTAAATAAAAATGGAAGTTTGCAGTTAGTTGCACCCCATAATAAAGGAGGAGAAAGCCTGAAAAAAATAATGCTGGAAACATTCGGCAATGTTAAAGAGCTTGCAAAGAAATCAGGTTTCAGGGTTTATTATAGTGAGAAGAAATGATTCTTTATAATTCAAACAAATGCTTGATTATTTCTTCTATTTTATTTTTATTCAAATCAATATAATCTTTATTTTCTTTATCTGATTTTATTTGTATGATCATTAATATCCATCTAAAAAACCGTAAACTATATAAACTAGTAGCTTATATATATCAACTGTGAGTTTAAATGAATGAAATATCCCCTAATGAAATAAACGCAATTTTGACAATATTTAAAGATTTTAATAATTCTTATAATGCAAACAACTTAAGCAAGAAGATAAATATAACTTCTATGGGTTGCCTTAAAATATTAAAAGATCTTGAAAAAAAGAAAATTCTAACCTCAAAACAATTAGGAAAAGCGAGATTTTATAAGATTAATTTTGAGAATAATTATGCAAAAACATACTTAAAATTCATTCTAGAAAGCGAAGCAGAAGAATCTTCCCCAAGAATAAAAAAATGGATAAGAGAAACTAGAAAATTAGAAGAGATTGGAGAAATAGGAATTATTTTCGGTTCTGTTCTTCATAAAGAAGAGCATTCTGATATCGATTTATTTTTATTATTGGCTAAAAAAAATAATATAAAAATAAATAAACAAATTGAAGAGTTAAATAAAATTAACATTAAAAAAATTCATGTTTTAAAACAAACAGAAGAAGATTTAATTAAAAATCTTAAAGATAAAAATGCCGTCATAATATCTGCGATAAAAGAAGGCATTATTGCTTTTGGATATGAAAAAATAATAAAGGTGATTGAAAATGTCTCATACTAAAAATAAAGTTGAATGGTGTTTAAAGAAAGCAGAAAAAGAAGGAACAAAACATCGAGGAATTGTTAAAGTTGAAAGTGGCAACAAAATTATCGAAGCACATATTAAAAAGGCAGAACATAATTTAAAAGCAATAATTGATTTTAAAAAAACAGGTTATTCTGATTGGTCTGCTTCTGCCGCATTTTATTCAATCTATCATTGTTTTTTAGCAATAATAAATAAATTCGGCTATGAATCAAGAAATCAAGAATGTACTTTTGCATTGATTTATACTTTAATTGAAGATAATAAAATTGATTTAAATAAAAACTTTGTTTCCGAAATACATAATTTAGATGTTGAAGGAAAACAAGAAATGTCTGTCATAAAATTAAGAGAGATGGAACAATACGGTGTAAGTCTTTCTATTGAGAACAAAGCTTATGAAAGAATACTTGAAGTTGCTAAAAAAATCTTGGATAAAACTAAGGAGATTTTGGCTTTATAATCAATATACTCTTTAAATATATTCTTTTTCTTATAAAAATTCAAAGAAATTTAATTAATAATATCTATATTTATTCTTTCTTCTTCAAGAATTTGAAATAGACAAGCCATCCTATATTTATTGCAACAAGTATTAATACTAGGATTACAAGCAATGATGTTGTGCTTCCTCCACCTGAACCTGAAGCAACTACATTACCTATTCCTGCAGTATCCTGTATTTTGATTGAATCTATACCTACAACAGTCTTAAATAATTTTTCAGAAGTTCTGTCTGCATAATGCAATACTACTTTAACATCATAATTTCCTATTTTTACATCTTTTGTATCCCAATAACCTGAAATTGTTGATGTTGTAAGAGGTGTTAGTGTAACTGAACTTGTTTTGAAATTTGTCAGGACATTTCCCTGTCCATCTATTACTTGCATCTCACCATACACATTATCTATTGGCTGATTCCATTTACTTATTAGCTCTATATCGAATTTTGCAATTGCTCCAAGCTTGAAATTATTTACCTTAATGTCTTTTATATCCACATAGAAATTTCCAACCATAAATGTTTTTCTTAAAACAAATTGCTTTGTGTTTCCAGACATATCTGCATAATTTACAATGAACTCTGCATAATACACTCCAGGATTTACATCTGCCTGCCAATTTACAACCAATTTCTCTGAAGTTTTTGATTCAAGCATTGATATTGAATTTGATTTCATCCTGTATAATTCCTCGTTAGTTGGTCCTTTTATAACAAGCTCTCCATCGATATTTGAAAGCATGCTTGTTCCTTTGTTCATTACATTTGTAGTGAATGTTATTGTGTCATTGACATTTCCTTCAGATATGTATAGCACTCCATCAGCAAATTGTCCTGGATATGGAACATTTACTCTCAACTGATACATTATCACAATTGCAGACGATACCATTGCATTTTCCTGCTGTGATGTCTCTTCATCAAGAAGCTCTATTATTGCAATCTGCAGATCTTTTGATCCTGGTTCCATTCCTGCAGGAAGCTTTACTTTGTATGTAAATGGAATTTCTCCGTCAGTTGATTTTACAGTGAATGCATTTCTTTCCAGAGTTATATACTGCGCAAACTCTCCCTGAGGATACAACACAACTTTCATGTTTTTATTCTGGTTGTTGATTATTCTTGCATTTATTGTATGTTCTTCCATGTCATAATTTATGACTTCTCTTGAAGGTGCAACACCCAATGCATTTATTGAATCAGAACATACTGCAAATATAGATACAACTAACAATAACATAATCAACAATTTCACATTCCAAAATTTGTTATTTTTATTCATTGTTTTATTTTTTAATTATTCGTCATTCTTTTGAGTATGTTTTATTAGTCCTTTTCTTTTCAATTTTGCTCTTCTATAAACTGTCCAGATTGTTCTGTCATTTCTGTTAAGCATTACTGCAATTTCATGATAGGATAATTTCTTTATGTCTTTCATATATTCAACTAATGCTTCAAGTACAGCAACTCTTCTGTCTCTAAATATAAACGAAGGAATATTTACATACCCTTGTCTGATTGATGTTTCTACTAATTGATTTGTTATACTCTTGTTACTCTGTCCATTTGAATTAGTTTGTGTCATATTATGGAGTCTGCTCCCATGTGAAAAATAACGTAGTATATTTCTGTCCTGCAGGTTCATCTCCAGGAACAGTTAATTGTAAATGAAGATATGCGCTGTCTTTGCTATCGTTATAATTTAATTGGTGTATTACTGATTGATTATTTGAACCAACATTTACCCAATCCATTATTGAGGAAGATAAATTGAAAGAACCTGTTTCTGTTGTTTCTCCTGCCATCATCTGGAAATAACTTGTTCCAAGTCCTGCTCCGGGGCTTGTCCATAAAGATTCGTTTGCAGATGTGTTTATCATATCTGCAATTACATTTCCATCATTTCTTAATACAAAAGGCATAGGTGTTAGAGAAGTTGTATTTTTAACTTGATTCAAAACCATATTTCCGAAATCAAGAGTATTATTTTCTATAGTTATAACAACCCAAGGTTCAATTGTAAAATTCCAAAGATTAGAATACGCCCCGCAACCATATTCATTACATGCTCTGACTGTCCAATTATAATATATGTTTGGTTGGTCGTTATCTGTTTTTGTGCATAATTCGGTTGAAGGTGTGTAATTTGTTGTTGGCGCATTAACTTGTTGGTTAATATTTTGACAAAAATTGCTTGAAATATTTATTTCATAATATGTTGGAGTTCCTGTTGGTGCTTGCCAACTAAATTCAGGAGTTCTGTCATGTATTGTTGTGTTTCCGTTTGTTGGAGATGTTAAATTAACTTGGCCTGGAAATGCTTCAATAGTTAAATTAATCTGCATATTCGAAGTAATATTTGAAGAAATCAAACTATATGAATAATTTGTTTTTGTTGCATTAAAAGTTAGATTAGTATAATAATAACTAATTGTTGAATTTTTATAATATTCAGTTATATTTTGCCTTGTTATGAATCCTGTTACTGCAGTCAACCCATTAAATATTGTTGTTGAATCTTTGTCTTTTATTGTCACATTTACATTCTGAATTGCATTTCCTGATGTATCATTTACATACACATCTAAATACCATTTGAAAAATCCTTTTGCAGCATTTAGAACAGTAACTTGAGATACATCATAAGATAAGTTAAGGAATGTTGCATTAGCAGTTCCATCCAATATAACATCAGGATTTGAATTAATTGCTTGAACATTAATTGAAGAAACATTTAATGTATTGTTGAAATATAATGCGGTGGTGAAATTATTAATTATTAAATTGATTATTTTAGTGTTATTGAAATATTCGCCAATAATTCCTATTCCTGAATTGCTGCCGATAATAGAATATCCTGCACCATCAATAATCAAATCATTTGCACCTATTGTAAAACAAGTTCCTGTTGAACTGAGATTTCCATCCATTGTGCATGATTCTGTTATTGTATCACCGCATCTAAATGCAGTTGTTGCGCCAACGCATGCATCGCTTATTGTTACGGCGTTAGACAATGATGTCGCGCAGTCATACTCATCGCATGACCCTACTAATGCAGAATATGTTGAATCTTTTGTCAATTCGTTACTTAATAAAAGATTATTTGAATGGCTTTCATTTCCTGCAATAAAATTCGCATAGATTTGTTCAGGTGATAATGAAATATTATAGATTTTTACTTCATCAATTGAGCCGTTAAAATATTGAGGAGAACCATATTGTTGGTCTGAACCTATGACAATGTCATTATTTCCCCCCCCCCCACCACTTGGACCATAACCTGTTAAATTATTACTATACTCTCCATTAATATAAAATGTAATTTCGGTTCCTACATCGTTTCTTGTTAAAATTACATGCGTCCAAGTATTAAGTGTAAATGAAGGTGTACTGCATGAATCAAACCAAGCAGTGCCATTCAAATAATTGAAACAAATAGCTGTACCTCCTCCTGAAATGTATAAATCATATTCCATCGCGCCTTGACCAGAATCTGATCTTCCTACAATAATTCCTGCATGATTATTTTGGGAAGAAGTTGGATAAATCCATGCTTCAAGAGTTAATGCTCCGGTTATATTTAATGCAGGATTATTTGCAATTTCTAAATATCCTCCGGTTCCATTAAAATTATATGCTCCTCCAATCTTTCCTGAGGAAATCCATTTTGGAGATGTTCCTGCACCATTTCCTAATGTTCCATTATTTCCATAAGTTGAATAATCTTTTATATCTCCTGCTCCTATTGTTGAAACATTATTGTCAAAAGGCATATTCAAGACAGCAATTGAAGTTCCGTCTTTTCTCCAGTCTGTAAAGTTGCTCAGTAAATCTCCGTCTGAATCTGATTGTGAATAGTGAACACTCAAATTGTCAGTTATTATATTTCTTCCTGTTGATGAGTTCAAAACAATATCAGAAATTGCAGGAGCAGCATTTACTATCAAAGTTCTTTCTTCTGTTTCATTTAGATTTCCTGCCTGATCAACAGAATATGCTTTATAAGTATAATTACCTCCTGAAAGACCTGTAAAATTACGATAATATTTATGTGCATTCGCATCATAAGATGCATTTATTTCTTGAGGCGATAATATTCTATTATAGATTTGAACTTCATCTATTGTTCCGTTAAAAAATTCTATATCTGCTTTGCCACCTATGAATATGTTTTGATCATTAGAAGGTGCATAAGGGCAAGCAGCATTTATTGTTGTATCTGAAGCAAGCAATACTCCATCTTTATAATATTCAATATAATCGCTAGTTGTGTTTTCTACACGGATAATCATTGTAATGTATGCCCATGTTCCTATTGTTAAACTAGGATTAACATTTAAAAGAAGATAATCACATGCACCATCATTTCCGTAAACAACTGCATTTTGTTGTGTTCCTGCTCCCATCATATATCCCCATGGTGCTTGAGAGACTATACCTGCCATGGTCGATTGAGCAGATGAAGGTCTAATCCATGCCGAGATTGTCATAAAATTAGAATTATTCAAGTAAAGATTTTGTGGACTTGTTAATTCGATATGATCGTCAGTGCCATCAAACTTATATCCTTCTCCTCGCATTCCTGAAGTCAGATTAGGACAGCTACTGCCCGAGCAGGTTCCATTATTTCCGTAAGTGCTTGAATCAGAAAAGAATGTTCCATTATTATTTTCTAATCTCCACCAGCCAACTAAACTCCTGTTCCAATCAAGAAAAACAGAATAATTATTTGATGTATCTGATGAAGAAACATTTACATAAGCATAATTTTCTGAATATTTTATCTTTAAATTATCTGCAGGTGTTGGTGAAACAAAACCAATATTTGGTTTAGTCAAATCAATAACTAATGTTTGGTTAGAACCTGCAAACCCGCAGCCACCTTCAATATCACAAGCATAACAATTCCAAACTATTGTTTTTTCTGTTGAATATCCTGATCTGTTGAAAACAGCAGAAGCAAATGCTCCTGAAACATTAACTGAAATATTAGGCGAGAATGTTCCAGAATAATTTGTGTAAAGAGTTATGTTTTTTAAAGTTGTACTTGTTCCTGTTGCGTTGCATTCAAATACTGTTGTATTGTCAATATACCAATTATTTGCAGGCGAACCTAAATAAACATTAGGCGGAGTATTTAATAATGTTAGGTTTATTTTTGCATTTGTTGTAAAATTAAATGAAACAGTATTTGAATTATATGTATTTTTTGTTGCATTTATTGAATAATTTGTATAATAATATTCTCCTGTTGAATTTTGATAATATTCTGTTATATTCTGTCTTACAATATCTCCTGTCGAGTTTGTTGTGACATTCAAACTTAATGCGTCTGTATTGTCGTAACCAAGTACAAATGCATTTTCAACAGGAGCTCCTAAACTATCATTTACATAAACATCAAGATACCATTTGAAAAAAAGAATACCGCTGTCTACCTGAATTTTAGATTTGTTGTATGAAGCATTTAAGAATGTGTTGTTGATTGAACCTGTTGTATTTGTGTAAATATCATATGTTGTTGAATTGTTTATTACTGAATCTATAATTAAATTATTTGATGCAGAAGATGTTCTGAAATCAAATCCGTTATTATTCAAATTAGCTATGCTGTTTGTTATTGTGTTGTTTGTTCCTCCATAAAAATAAAAACCAACTGAGTTATTTGTTGCAGTATTATTGAAAACACTATTGTTTAGGCAGCTTTGAAATGTAAAACCAAAAGAACCATTTGATGCTGTATTATTTGTTATTGTGCTGTGTCTTCCGCTCATAACAATGCCGTATCCGTTTGAAACAAGCACATTATTGAGTATATTGCTATTATTTATTGTTGTTTGAACACGTATTGCCACATAGCAAGTATTAATTCTAGTATTTTTTATAGTTACATTCAGATAATTATTATTTTCTATATTGATTCCGTATCCATTTGCTGTAGGAAAATTTCCAGATATAGTATATCCATTTCCATCAACAACTATATTACTGGCTCCAATTGAAAGACAATCGCCTGCACCTATAAAACTTAAATTTCCGTT
>CAZSEK010000022.1:8502-13828 GCA_964605945.1 uncultured Methanosarcinales archaeon | reverse complement strand
AATGAAAAAAAGAAATAAGAACAAAAAGAAATAACATCAATATAAAAACAAAGACGAAAGAAAAGAAAGAAGAAATGGTTTTGAAGAAAGAATGAGAAAAGATTAAAAAATAAGACTAAATAAGAAAACCATAAGAATTCTGGATTATGTGTGTTTATTCGAAAGATCTAAAATATTTACATTAAATCCAAAACTTTTCATTCCTTAAACTACATTCTATCTGCAATTAAGGGGTGAGCTGTGTTGTAAGGTATTTTATACTCTTTGATTAAAAAATCAACACACATCAAATTATAAATTTAGTCGATATTTCTTAATTAAACACAATTTATTTACTCTTAAGTAGTATTAAAATCAAAACATTTATAAATAACATTTACTTTCCAATAGTAACGAATTGTAAATAAGCACAATTTAAACACAAGAAATAATAATAATTTAAACAAAAAAAAACAAAAGGCGTGGGTAATAATTGAAAAAATCGTGCAAGGAATAAACCCTTCACACACGAGGTAACTAAAATGTTAATGCAAACAGAATTTATAAAAAAAATAAAAGATTTCGGTTTAAACAGCTATGAAGCAAAAATATGGACAGCATTACTTTCCAGAGGAGTTTCCTCAGCAGGAGAGTTGGCTGATATTTCTAATGTTCCAAGATCAAGAACATATGATGTTTTAGAATCACTTGAAAAGAAAGGATTCATAATGATGAAATTAGGCAAGCCAATAAAATATATGGCAATATCTCCAAACGAAGTCTTGGAGAGAGTCAAAAAGAAAATAAAAGAAGAATCAGTAAGACAAGAAAAAACAATGGACGAATTGAAAGGTTCAAAAATTCTTGATGAATTAACATCCTTACACACACAAGGAATAGAATTAGTCGAGCCAACTGATTTGATGAGCTCATTAAAAGGAAGAGACAACATATACAATCAAATTGAATTAATGATAAAAGATGCAAAGAAATCTGTTTTAATTATAACTTCTTCAGAAGGTTTAATAAGAAAAATCGAACACATGAAAAAAACACTAAAAAAAGCATCTGACAACGGAGTTAAAATAAAAATTGCAGTACCTTTAACTAAAGAAACAAAAGCAGCTGCTGATGAATTGAAAGGAATTGCAGAAGTAAGAAATATTACAAACATAAAAGCAAGATTCGTTATAGTTGATGATGATCAATTAACATTTATGATGATGGATGATGCAACAGTACATCCTTCTTATGATGTAGGAATCTGGGTCAATACAAAACTCTTCGCAACAGCATTAAAAGAACTATTCGAATTAAGCTGGAAAGAGATGAAGTAAGATTTTTATTTTATTTAGATGAGAGGTATAAAATGACAACACAAGAACAAGACATTACTTTTCACCTTTTAGAAGAAAGAGATGTTAATAAAAATATAACTAAGTATGGTTTGTTTACATTATCTAATAATCCAAAAGACCCAATACTTTGCTTTTGTATAAATTCTTCTCTAAACCTTGTTGCATTAGACTATGTGAGAAAAAAAAACAATAGTGGGTGATTTACATAAAAATCACACAATCTCATATCAGAAAGTAGAAATACCTAATGTGATTAATGATTCGACAGGAAAGTATGTATATTTAACAATTAGCGAAAATAAAAAAGATGAATTTTTGAATGCATTAATTAATGCTTACGAAAATCAATAAACATTAGCAGGAAAGTAATTCACACTAACTCACCTCTTTTTCCTGGACGGGTCAACAAAATTGGCTCGGCCCAGGTTATATTTATAAGAGGTTACAAAAAATAAAAATAAATAATAATTAACGAGGTATAAAATGACAAAATCCAAAAAAACAATAAATATTTCTGAGTTTAAAGATTTAGGAGATTTTTTAAATAAAGAATATAATAACACAGAAGTTCACTTTGTCGCCAAAATAAGTGGTGTAGGAATAGGTGGTGGAAAATATAAACATACTTGCATTGTTCCAAACGGCATAGATAGTGAAGGGGGCGAAAGAACAACCATGTATTTTACTCTAAATTCAACAATCACTACTGGAAAGTTCCCTCGAGCAATTACTGGTTTTTATGATTTCGATTCAAAAGAACCTCAAAGCACATTAAAAAAAATAATCGATGATGCAGGAAAAAAAGGAGAAAAGGTATATTTTATTGCAAAAAAAATAGCGGGAAGTGGAGATTTATTTGGAGTTTCAAAAATATATAGAACAGAACAAACAACCAAAAAACACACCCCTATTGTTACAGAATATCCTCCAAAAATATAAATAATTATTTAATTAAAATGACTAACAACACATCAATTGAAACCTTATTAAAACAGCAGAAAAAAGAAGATTTAAAATTTAATTTGAAAAAAACTACTTTATTAGGTTTTGGAATTTTGTATTTTTCACCTTCTCTCGCTAGATATGGGCTTGAACACCCTGATTGGAATGAGTTTAGAGAAAAACAAACATTTGAGAATGATACGCAATATAAAAAAGCAGAACAAACTTCATTAATATTTAAAATTGCAGGACTTTCTTTATGTGCTGTTCAAGCAGCAGTATTAGCAAAATATATAGGGTCTGGTTATCCCTCGTTGATTTCAATTCCAGCAAGTTCATTTTTAGTTTCTTCATTTCATGAATTAAGAAAAGACTATGAAAAGGATCCAATTCAGTTTTATGAAAAACAAAAAATAGCATAATTTCTTTAGTTTTCTAGATATTTATTTTAAACACAAATAATTCACAATGTTTATAATCTCTTTTTCTTTTCTTATTTTATGGTCGATAAGCTTGAACATAAAAATAAATACAAAAATGTTTTTTTAGTCGGCACTTCACATATTGCAAAAAAATCTGCTGAAAAAATTACAAAAAAATTCAATGAACTGCAACCAGACGTTGTTTGTGTTGAATTAGACAGAAAAAGACTTCATTCTTTATTAACAAATGCAAAACCAAACTATAATTTATCTGGAATAAAACAATATGGTTTGCAGGGATATTTATTTGCAGTCATTGCTTCATTCATCCAAAAAAAGCTTGGAAATGTAGTTGGTACAAAACCAGGAATAGATATGCTTACTGCAGTAAATTTGGCAAGAAACAACAAGAAACAACTTGAATTAATAGATCAGGATATTGAAATAACACTTAAAAAATTCTCAAAACGATTTTCTTTCAAAGAAAAAATGCGCCTGATTTGGGATATTATTTCAGCACCATTTGCAAAACAGAATAAAAAATTAAGAATATCTTTAACTGACGTTCCAGATGATAAAGTGATTTGTATTTTAATGGAACAGATGAAAAAAAGATATCCAAATCTGTATTCTGTTCTTGTCGAGGAAAGAAACCAAATTATGGCCAAAAACATACAAAAAATCATGGAAAAAACACCAGATAAGAAAATCATGGTTGTTATAGGTGCTGGTCACGAATCTGAATTAATAAATTTAATAAAAAAACAAGAACTAAGAAGAGATAAAATAAGATAACCAAAAAACCAACACAAAATAAAAAATTATTTTTTATTTTCTATAATAAATTTATTTTAATTTTTTATATTCTGAGATAACATAAGAAACACCATTTATATGTATATAATGCTCTCGTTTATTTATACAACTAACCATCATAAAATCTCTTTTAATGCTGTCTGTACCAACTTCACCCAAACCAACAACAAAGTCTATTGTTTTTTCAATAGGAAATATTTGGATTTCTTTTTTGCTTTTTAAATACGCAACATTAACTGAAACATCACCACATACAGAGTATATTGTGATGTGTTGCATCAGCATATTAAAGTTTGTTTTTAGAAAAACAAGTTCTTTAGAAGAGTTTGCTTTGTAGGAAGGATTAAGTGTGCTGTACGCAGTTTCTTGACTACTCACAACATAATTAAGTACCATCTTTTTTTAAATTTTTTTATTTCAATAATAATATCTTGGATAATTTTCTGAATATGGAAGATTAATTGAATTTAACTCTTCCAAATTATTACCTAAGTCATTTATCTTCACATATTTGTTTGAAATTGTGTACAGATTGTTGTCCATATACAAACTTCTCAGCACACTTGCCTGATTCCACCAGTTGTAATAAGATGATGTTGAGGATGAATGCTTGACTTTTCCTTTTAACTCAAATCCATCTTTAGAAACATCAAATACATAAGCACCATGCCATATTTTATAATCATAAGCATACATTCCTTTTTTTGTTTTTTCTGTAATTTCAGTCACAGGCAAAACCAAAATATTTTTTGTACTGCTGAATAAAAATGCTTTGTGGTCATGTAAAGCAAGACTGTCTGTTCCTCTGTCTCCTATTTCATATTTATCAACAAGTTTAGGGTTTTCAACATCAGAAACATCAAACAATGCAATTTTCAAACCCTTTGTTATTGTTCCACCATATTCATTTGTTTCTGTCTCTTTTCCTATACCTATTATGTGGTTTTCATCATAAGGATGTAGATAGTCGCTGTATCCTGGAATTTTCAGTTTTCCCAAAACTTCAGGATTTTTTGGATTGCTTAAATCTATTACAAAAAAAGGATCGATTTGCTGGAAAGTGACCATATATAATCTCTCTCCGATGAATCTTGTGGAATATATTTTTTCATCTTTTCCAATTTCTTCTATTTTTCCAATTGTTTTCATGTTTTCATCAAGTACATAAACATTATTGTATTGTATTTGTTCATTTGCCCAAACATTTATTGTTGTTGCAACTCTTAAATTTCCTTCAAACTCATCCATAGAGAATTGGTTTAGCAAAGCACCATTTACTTCTCCTTTTTTTTCATAGTTTATTTTTCCTGAATCTATACTGATTTTATGAATAATTGTTTTTCTATCTTCAAGTTGTTTTTTTAAATCATATTCTTGAAGTGCTATATCTATATCTCCAAACATTTCTTCATATTCCTCTTGAAGTTCTTCATCATTTGTTGCTTTTTCATAGAATTTTCCAAACGCAACAGATATTTTGGACCATTTTTCTTCTTCTGTTAATGCGAGATTAGATATTATTACATTAACTTCTGTTTTTATATCCCCTTTCAGCAAAGGAACAACAACTTCATAAAATCTTTTCTTTGCATCATCGTTGCTGTTGTCTGTGTATGCACAGCCAACCCATCTGCAAGGCCAGTATTGTTGTTTTTGGTATGCAATATAAATATTATCTTCTGATACCATCAGTGTATTTGAATAACCCAACATGAATGTCTTGCTGTCAATTACATTATTATCCTGCAAGTCTATTGATGTTATTGTGTTGTGTTGATAGTTTGTTTCTGGGTTGTCAAAATAGAAAAT
>CAZSEK010000022.1:0-8492 GCA_964605945.1 uncultured Methanosarcinales archaeon | reverse complement strand
AGATTTAATTGCCTTGATTTCTACTGCATTTTTGATTGTAAGTCCTTCTTTATTTTGAATAATTGGTTCAGGATAATACATATTTACAGATTCCTGTGTTATGATGTAAACAACATCTCCAATCATTCTTGAACTATAATAAGAACCTGTTGAAGAGAATGTTTCTTTTAATTCAGGTGATTCTTTATCAGATACATCATATATATGTATGTATGTTTTTTGCCTGTATGTAGGAATTGGTTTTATGTTATATTTTTCAAAATAATAAACTCGTTCATTTGTTTCGACAAATAAAACTAATTCGTTTTTGTTTGAATTTATAAAAAGTTCTTTTGCCTGAGGAGAATTCCAGTCGTAATTGTTAGTTGAATCTGCGGTGTTTTCTTTATTATTTTTTATTTTAGTTGTTGAAATTATTTCAGCATTTTGCGCATCATACGCATCTATGATTATGAGTTCATTATTTGCAATCATGTAGATATATTTATCATCATTTTTTACAAAATCTGCTTCATCAACACCTTCAATCTGGATATTTGTTTGTGAGAAATCATCTGCACTTCCTTCGTTCGTGCTCTCGCCTGCAACTGCTTTTGGTGCACCAACCATCAAAGAATCAGTCATCATCAAAGTATTTCGTCCTAAATATATGTTACCATAATTTGCAGATGCAGATGTTTCTTGTATGAATGCCTTTAATTCATCTATGTTTTTGAACTCTTTTAGATCTTGTGTTGCAGGTGCATTTTCTTTTCCATCAATATATGGTTTTGTGCAACCAAAAAGAAATACACTTCCCAGTATTAAAAATAAAATCAAGAATAATTTTGTAAGTTTTGTGTTTGCGGATTTTCTGTTTTTCATTTTTCCTCCCTATGAAATATTATGAATAAATAAGGTAAGTTAACTATATATATAAATGTTAAGATGACTGCAAATAGGATGGAAGTTATTGAGGTTTATACAGATATAAATATAAACACAACATAAACAAAATATTTAAATACCCCAGTCACAAGAAACAAGTATGTTCGGATATAAGTATGCATTAAAACAGAATTTTTCATTTACTGCACAAGAATTAAGGCAGATGTTCACAACATCTTTTGTGTTTGCTTTCATACTTACTGCTTTGTTCAAGGGATTTCTTAGACAGAGAATAATATTAGAGGAGACATTGTTGTTTTTTGCTGTTATTTTGGTTTTTATTCTTTTTTCAATGGGGTTCCACATATCTATGCAAAAAGCAGCAGCAATAAGATTAGGTTATAAAGCAACATACACTTACTGGACAAATGGAATACTTCTTTCATTGTTTTTGAATTTCATGTCATTTGGTTTTATACCATTTATATTTCCGGGCTCTGTTCAGATAGCACATCTTCCTAAATTAAGACTTGGAAAATTTAGGTATGGAGCTAATTTAAAAGATCTTGGCAGGGTTTGTGTTGCAGGTCCTTTGGCCCATGTATTTTTAATTATTATTGCAGGTGCAGTCTATCTGGTTGTAAACGGCACAAAAGATGGTTATTTATATGCATTTATAGGGGTGAATATGTTTTTGGCATTTTATTCTATATTACCAATACCTAAATTAGACCTGCCAACAAAAATGGATGCAGGTTCAGATGGTTTAGGGTTGTTTTTCTTTTCAAGAATAATATATTTTTGGGTTTTAGCAGTTATATTGCTATATCTTTTACTAATTATTTTAGGTTCTATTTTTTCAATTGTTCTGGCATTTTTGCTTGGATCTATTGGCACGATAGTTTATGTTATTCTTTTAGACCAGAAGAATTAAATTTTATCTGTTAATTATTACTCCCATTATTTTTATTATTACATTAAGCTCCAAATGCTTTTAAGAATAAGATAAAAAAAGAATACAAAACTAACAAGTTCTATTTTCATTATAAGCATAATAAATATATACACGCCGACAAAACCATCAACAATACTCATGCTGTCCCCCCAGAAGATAAATAATTTTAGTAATAAATATGCTGCGAAAGGAAATATCCAGCTGAATGGTATTGCAGAGTATTGAAATAAAATAAGGAAAATCCCTGCCATTAAATCCATAACACCCATAAGTTTTCCTAACATAAATTTAATAGTTTCATTTATTTTAAAAAATGTTCGTTTGTATATTTCTAGTCGATAAAATTTTTCTTCGACTACCTCGAATAAGCTAAAAAAGACTCTTCCGACTGAAAAAACAAAAACTTTATAAACAAGATATACCAGAAATACATTATTAAAAACATTAACTCTAAGGAGTTGGGGTGAATAAAATGGAAATGGTAGCAAAAGTAGGTATTAAAAAAGTAAAAGGATATCTATATTTCGTAGATAAGCAAGGAGACATCTCTTGTGCAACAATGGCAAGAGGCGGCGGAAAAGCAAAAAAAGGATCCAAAAAAGTTGCAAAAGTTGGCGTTAAAAAAGCAAAAGGATATTTATATTTCGTCGATAAAAAAGGAGACGTCTCAAGAGCAAAAATGGCAAGAGGCGGAAAGAAAAAGAAGAAATAATTTCTTCTTTTTTATTTTTTTTATTTTCATTTTCTAATATTTTTTTAATAAAATTCACAACACACTCTTTTTAACAATAAAACACTAAAATATATAAATACATTCTTTGTTAATAGTGTATGGATATTAAAAAAGAGGTTAGAGGAGATAATATTACAGATATTCTTCTAAAGAAAAAATTAAAAAATGCTGGAAAGCTTAGTTTGAAACCTCGGGAGAAACAAGTTTTTAAATCACAGCACAAGCAGAAACAATCAATGCAGGCTTCAGGTATATTGGCTAAAGATATACAAGATGCCATTAAAGAAATAGAGATTGAAAAGACAGCAGAATATGATTTAAAAGAAGACATAACTAAAAAAGGAGACAAAATAACAACAATAGATTTAAGAATAAAGAAAGTAGGACAGCTGTTTAATTCTTTTGATCCGTCCCCTTTTGTTGAAAAGGATTTAGATGATGATGCTTCAGAATATATAATTACTGCAGTCAGAGAAAATTCCCTGAATACAAAAATGAGAATATTAATACATCTTCCTAAAAATAAAAAGAATAGAACACCCGAACTAGAAATTAAGCAGGCAATACATAATTTTTTTGAATATAAAGAAGTTATTGCAGAAAGAGCTGTAAAAAAATGTTTTCAAGAAGCCAAAAGAAGTTTTGTGGTAGGAATATCTTTTCTGGCGTTTTGTCTTTTTTCTGTAGAAGCCATTCATAAGTTTTTTTTCAACATAACTTCACGGTTATTTGCAGAAGTTTTAACAATCTTTGGCTGGGTGGCAATGTGGAAACCAATAAGCAATGTCCTCTATGATTGGTGGCCATTACAGCAGGAGAAAAAAGTCCATCACAAAATTGCCGAGATGGAGATTGATTTTGTTTACGAATAAGATAAAAAATTTAACTCATCCACAAGCCATGAAGATTGCAATATGCTCTTGCAGAGATTTTATTTGCAGTTATGCAGAATTCTGCTTCAGGTTTCTGTCCTGGTTTAAGGAATTTTTTGTATGAAATTCCATCTGCAATTAATTCAATCCATTCAATAAAATGTTTTTCTTCCATAGGATGAGGAACAGAACCAATATGAACTGTTATTTTATCATCTAAAATTTTTATAACAGGAACGTGTTTTTCTTTTGATGCATCCATTGTGTTTGCTTCCTGCAAATTCATTAATTGGCCACAGCAAACAAGTTCTCCTCCACCGATATGTGTTACTTCAACAATATTTCCGCAAATTGCGCATTTATATATTTCATTAAGATTTTTTACATGCATGATTTCACCTCAATATTAGGTTATTATTTTAATTTTATTAATCTCTTCTAATCGTTTATTTGCATCTATTGATGATGAAAATAATTTCCAAAATATTCTTGAAAGCCATTCAGCCCATTCTTTATCTTTGAGGGTGTAGAAAATAACAATTTGTTTGTCAGATACTCCTTTAACTCTCTCCTGCTCTTTTATTTCTTTTATTCCAAAAAGTTTATTGTCAGAAAGTATTGCCCTTATAGGCTGTTCTTTGTGGTGTATTTCTATTAATTCTTTTCCATATTTAAAATTTAAAGAAAGCAATTTTTCTATATTTTTTATGCCTACAACATCAACTCGACATATTATTTTTATAGAAACATTTTTTTTAACAAGATTTTCAAGTTCTTTCATAAAATTTATTTTTTTTGAATTAATAAATGAAAGATTACCTGAAAAAATAAGAACCTGTTTTTTTGAATTTGCGATTATTTCCATAAAATCGCTAAGGTTTACATCATCTTCAGATAAAGATTTTTCTAAATGCGCATGTTTTTCTTTATCCTTTATATGCTGAAATATGTCAAATGCAGAGAAATCTTCTTTTCTTCTTCCTAATAAAATCTGATTTTCTAAAATATCTTGAAATACGGATGTGTTCTTTTTTTCAGCACTTGTCCAGAAGACTATTTTTAATGCACCTCTTGTGCCTTCTCTAAATGTTCTTGTTGTTATTGTTCCAAATTCTTTTTCTATCTCTTCAACATATCTGTCTGCTGTACGCCAACTTTTATTTATGTGCTGTGCTATTTCTTGTACAGCTCGTGGTTTCTTCACCACAAAATCTTCTATTTCCTTGACAATTTGATTATCGAGCATATTTTGAAAAAAGCGGCTCGTCTATATAAAGTTTACGAATGTCAACACTAAGGACAAATAATGTTCAGAAATATCTATATACTTGACAACACTACTAAACTATATGAAACTAAAAAAAGGATATGTGTCTCAAGAAAATATAATAAAATATTTGTTTGAAGTGGAGAGAGCAACTAAAGAAAAACCTTTTGAAACGAAACCCTACTTTATTGAAGGGGCTTTTATGACCCTTCCGAATAGAACCGAAAGTAACATTATTTGTATTTCTACTCAAATAGGATGTAAATCGGGGTGTGCTTTCTGCGCAACTTCAAAATCACCTTTTATAGATGATTTAACAGAAGAAGAGATGAAAAAACAAATAGATGTTATGTTAAATGACAATATACATAAGGTCTCTTCTTTTTCAGGAAAAGTTGAAATTGCATTCGAAGGCATGGGTGAGCCTTTATCTAATCTTTATTCTGTCGCAAAGACAATACACCACTATCAAAAATATACGAACTTTAAATATGTCATATCTACCTCAGGAACAGAAAAAAATACAATATACAAATTATCTCAAGAAATATTTTCGAATCCAGTTAGATTACAATTATCTTTACATTTCGCAGATGATAAAAAACGAGAAAAATTTATGCCAGCAACAGCAGGAACATCTATTAAAGATATTTTAGAAAAAGCCAAACAATATAATATTACTACAAATGAAAGATATGGTTCTAATCATAAAGTGGCGTTAAATTATTTACTTCTAGAGGGAATAAATGATTCAATAGAAGATATAGATGCTTTACAAAATCTCATTGGAGAAAATTACGAAAACTTCTATGTTAAACTTTCACATTTGAATGATTCATTTCCTTATAAATCTCCACCACAAGAAAAATTTGAAGAGATACAAAATTATTTAGAAAAACACAGCTATATTGAAACTAAAATCTTCAAGAGCATAGGAACAGACATATCTGCTGGATGCGGACAATTCAGTCTAAAGTATGGAGGTAAATAAAATGAATCAAACAAAACAACAAATATTCGTCATAGACGACAGCATAATAATGTGCGAAATAGAATTTCCGGTAATGGATGCATAATTAAAAAAATGATAGAAGATGAAAGAATTAAGAGAGAACTCGTTGAAAGATCAATAGATGCAATACTTATCGGATTTAGAAGAAATTTGTATAGGGGATATAGAATTCCTGATGTTTATCGTCTTCAAAAACAACTTTCAGATGTTTATCTTGATTTAAAAAATAAAAAAAGCTTGAAAAAAAGAATTGAAGAAGGAATTCTTGCTACATTTTCCGGATTTAAAGGTGAAGATATAGACTCTGCTTTGGATTTTGAATTGCGTTTGATGTTTTTCGATCACAAGAAATATTCAACAGAATGGTTCCAATGAAGAGGAACAATGTATAAATTTCAGCCAGGGGAATATAAAAAAGCGTATCTGCGAGTGAAAGAATATTTTACAGAAAATGAGCTCGAAAATTTCAAAACAATACATACACAAATGAATGATCATTTCAAAAAACATTTCGAAGAAATAAGACAAAGATTCGGGGGTTAAAAATGGAACTTTTAAAGTATATACAATTAGAAGAAGAGAAAAAAAACAAATCAAAAAAACAAATAACTATTATAAATAAAAAAATCTCTTTCATAAAAAGTATAAATATTCCATTAGAAATAATTACTTATGGAGAAGACCAATTTAGTTTATATTCAAAAGATTATGCTCTTGCAACAGATTTTACAATAAAAAGATATAATCAAGATTTAGGGGGTGGGGGGAGTCCTGATGGAACTTATGGGAGCAGAGATTGTATGCTGTATCCTTTGTTTTATTTCTTTTTGGATAAAAAATTCAATAATGAACCTCTAAAGGTTTTAATTGATGAAAAATCACTTGAACATATCGCTATAAAAAAATGGTACGAATCTCATGGAACAAAAGAATATTCTGATGAAAATAAATATCATGATAAATATGTAAATATTGACAAAGTTATGAACTATCTTAAGACTAAAGGTGTTAGAGACTCATTAATATCTAAACTCAAGGATAAAATCATAGAAATCAAAGAGGTAAGTTAAAGAATGAAAAATAAAATAATAATATTCGACAGAGAGAATTACATTCAATTTAAAGAAGAGATTATTGTTGAAAAATTGAAATAGATTTTAAGAATATCTTTTTGAAAAACTCGGAGGGATTAGAGATGGTGGAAATTACTTTAGATGAACAAATAATGAAACAGAATATTACTATTTTTATGGATAAAAATTATAAATTCAAGAAACTGTACAGGGTATTTCTTTTAGGGTATAATGAGAAAAATCCATTAAATGATGAAAATCCTGTTTTTTATAAAATTACAAATACAGAGACCCGTTTAGGAACAGCCATCAATCCTTTTCCAGAAATGCCTTCTTTAGAAGAGCAAATTCAGACAGCAAAAAGCAAGAATGGTAGAATAATTGATTTTTTTGAAATAAATGAGCATTATTTGCTCAGAGATAATGGAAATATTGAAGCAATATTGCATGATAAAAATGAAATTGCAGAAAAACTTTATTTTTTAGCTTTAAATAAAGCAATAGAATATACTGTCAATATGTGTTTTAATAAATGGCAATTTTACACATTTATAGATGCGACCGTCAAAGGAGATAGGGAAAAAGCTGAAAAAGAATCTAAATTTTTTTGGGAAGAATAAAGAAAAATAAAAATTAATATTCCTCACTCTTGACTTGTTGGAATGATTGAGGATGATCGCATGAAGGGCATTTCTTTAATGCTTCTTTTCCTTTATGAACATATCCACATTCTCTGCATACCCATTCGACTTCAACATCTTTTTTGAATGTTTTTTTATTCTCAAGATTTGCAAGAAGTTTTTTATATCTTTCTTCGTGATGTTTTTCTGCAATAGCGATTGCTCTTATTCTTGTTGCGATGTCTTTGAATCCTTCTTGCTCTGCAATTTTTGCAAATTCAGGATATAATGCAGTATATTCGTGATGTTCTCCCATAACTGCAGATTTTAGGTTTTCAATGGTTTTTCCAAAAACAACAGGAGATTCTGTTTCTATTTTCATATCTCCTGTAATTTTGTATTTCTTTTTTAATTCGTTTATTAATTTGTAGAATTGCTTTGCATGCTGTTTTTCTTGGTCTGCTGTTTCTAAAAATACTGCTGCAATCTGTTCATATCCTTCATTTCTTGCAGTGCTTGCAAAAAAAGTATATCTATTTCTTGCTTGACTCTCACCGACAAATGCTTTTGTTAAATTAATTATTGTTTGATTTCCCAGAGGGAATGTTTGGAAAGCTTCGCTTTCCGACACACCGGAAATCTTTGATTTCCGTTGAATCGAAGTTTTCTGAGATTTCATTTTACACCTCGTTTAAATAAATATTTTATTTGATTATAATTCTTCTCTGAATTTTTCTAAATCTTCTTCGAATTTAACTTCATCTTTAGATATTTCAATTATGTCTTTGGATTTAACAACTTTAAAATATTTTACTGGTTTTTTATTTTTCTTTGCTAAAATTATTTCAGCCAAAACACCGTCAGAAACATCTCCAAAAACCCAAATCTCTTCAGCTAATGTAACTATGTTGTCATTTCCATTTCTTATGACATCTCTATCGATAGTATCTAATAAAAAATATTCAGAAATCATAAATGGATTTAATGGAACGCAATTATTTTCAAAAACAAACTTAGAAATGTGTTGTTTAAAATAGAATAAAAGCTTAGAATATGCAGGATAAACAATTTTCATTTTTTTAAATATTCTCTG
>CAZSEK010000021.1:0-14386 GCA_964605945.1 uncultured Methanosarcinales archaeon | reverse complement strand
AATTGCATCTTTGAACCAATTATTGTTTTTCATTTTTACCCTATATACTCTGTTGTTGTCTTATCAGTATTCTCAAGACATAAACAACAAAAATTTGATTTATCTGAATTTAGCCCGCAGGTTCTGCAGACAATTTTTTCATTCTTGCATAGATCTGCTAATCGAACTAATTCTTTAAATGCGGCATCATCTTCATCAGATTCTTTTATCAGCAATGCTGAACGCTCAAGTTCTGCTTTTACAAAATCATTGAATGTGATGTTTTTTGATGCTCGTTTATTATTCATATATTGTGAAACAGCAGCAGGTGTTAAATCTAATTTATCTGCGATTGCTTTCTGAGACATGCCTAATTGCTTCAATTCAAGAACTAACTCTTTCCTTAATGCAGGCAATATATACCACACAATTATTTCTGAAGGTGTTGCTTTGCTTGGCATACCTATAAGAAGCTGTGCTTATTTAAATAGTTAACGATTGTTAAGTATTGAGAACAAATCGTAAAATATATATAGAAGTATACCTTTTCTACTAAGTATACTGAGTATACTTGGTGGAAATATGAATGAAAATGAGAACGAAATTGAACAAATAAAGGAAATAAAGAACAAAGTAGATGTAAAAACTATCAAAGTCGATCCCATGATTTGGATGAGTTTAAAGAAATTAAAAAAGGAGAATGAAACTTTCAGCGAGGTAATCAAAAATCTTCTTAAAGAAGGAACACAGGAAATTGGCGATGAAAATATTAAACTCATAAAATATGGAAGAAAAATTTTATTTCTGGAGATACTTATAGAAAATAAAAAAAAAAGAATTGGTTTGGGTCGTTTCATTAAAGAAAATATAGGTATCGAGATTGAATATAATGATGTGAAAAATCAATTCGTATTTACATTAGATTTGAAATTAAAAAAGATTTACTACGGAAAAACATCAACTAACCCTTCTATTTTTTTTGGTGTAGATGAAAAACATAAATACGAATCAATTATTTATTTAAGAACTTATTTGATGTGTGTGATGCGAGTATTAACAAAAGAATTTGGCGCATCCGTCATTTCTGATTATGATTTAGAAGCTATTGTTGCATGGAGAAAAATATATTACAATTATAGTTTAAGTGAAGAATCATTTATAGAAGATATTGAAAGTCCTTTAAATCTAAGTGTAACTGAATCTCCGAATGATGAACAAAAGAATAACATGTTAAATTCTCCTTCTGAAAAGGGTTGGTAAATACGATGAAAGAATTTCATTTTTCTAAAATATATTTCAATAAACTTACTTTGGACGATCCAGAATCAAATATTATTGTAAGAATAAATGAAAAACCAAGTTTAGATGTTGAAGAGGAAGATTATTCGTTAAGAGTGGAAACGAGTTTTGAGAAAGATAGACCCATTCATAGAAATTATGCAATTGAACATCATAGGATGCAGAAAAAACATCAAAATCCACATTTACAATTTAAATTTTCTACAGAACATATAGTATTTAGATTGAATCTCAAATTCAAAGATGCTGAGGAATATAAAAAAGCAATTTTAGGGTTTATATATAAAATCAAAAAAGTTTTAGGTGAATTAGAAGAACTTAAACCAGGAATCACAGAAGAAATTCTTGTTCTTGAATTAGTTGATGAATTAAGAGAAGAAGAGCTGTTTTTAAATAAAAAAATAATAGAAAGTAAGATTGAATTTGATGAAAAAATCACTAAAAAAGAACTAAGAGAGATGAAAGAAAATCCTCTTTTAATAAGTTTTTTCGGAAATAAATCTATTGCTAAAATCGAAAAAGACCTTCAATAAAAGAAAAATTAAGTTAATATTTCACTTCTTAGTAATTCTCCATATTCACTAAGGGGGTAAAGCAGTATACATTTCTCGTAAAAAATGCGTTTATAGGCCTTTAAACATTGATTTTCATAGTTCCACCCGAAATGAAGGTTCACAACACAGAGAGGACGAAGGCCCTTCACTTCCTATGGAGATAAGCACAAACAATTTACTTTATAAAGTGCTCGTCATTCCCTTTATAAATGGTCATTTAAAAACATTGATGAAATGAATTTTTAATTAAGAGATAAATAATCTCGCGGGGGAATTAAAATGGCAAAAAAACCAGCAAAAAAAACATCTAAAACAACAAAAGTTGAAGACAAAGCAAATGAAGTAAGTTTGCAAATCGTAAATATTGTTGTAAGTTCTTCATTAGAGCACAGCATCCCATTAGAAAAAATGGCAGCAACATTAAGCAATACAGAATATAATCCAGAACAATTTCCGGGATTAGTAATTAGAATCAAAGATCCAAAAACATCTGCATTAATCTTTAGCTCAGGTAAAATCGTATGCACAGGGGCAAGAAGTTTGCAGAAAGTTGAAGAATCCATTCAAAAAATAATTGAAAGTGTTCAGAAGATTGGAATCAAAATAACAATAAAACCAAAAATCACTGTTCAAAACATGGTTGCATCAGGTTCTATTGGAATGGCATTAAATCTTAATGAACTTGCAATGAAACTTCCTAACACAGAATACGAACCAGAACAATTTCCTGGACTGGTATATAAGTTAATGGAAGCAAAAGCAACATTCTTATTGTTCAGCAACGGAAAAGTTGTCTGCACAGGAACAAAATCAGAAAAAGAAGCAAGAGATGCTCTTGACAAATTAGTAGTTATATTAAAAAAATATACAAAGAAATAATTTGATTTTGTTTTTTATTTTATTTTTTATAATTTATCTTGATTTATAATGCCTTATTATTTACCGGAAAATTTTCGCTTTTTGAGTAGAAAAGCTTATATATTTTAAAGTTGGGGTTGCGTTATGGAAGTCACAGAGCAAATAAACAAATTTTATGAATTCTTTGAATTAGTTTATTCTGATGCATTGCATAAGGCTGTTTCTAAAGGAGAAAAATCAATAATTATTGATTTTAATGATTTGTCTAAATTCAGTCCAGACTTAGCAGATATTCTTATAGACAATCCTGAAGATACAATTAGAGCTTCTGAGATTGCAATAGAAAGATTTGATTTTGACAATATAAAAGATTTTAAAATAAGATTTAAAAATTTACCAAAAACACAGCAAATAGAAATCAGAAATATAAGAAGCACGCACTTAGGAAAATTTATCCAAATAATGGGAATAGTTAGACAAAAAACAGACGTAAGACCTCAAGTAACATCAGCGAAATTCGAATGTCCATCATGCGGAAATACTATCACGGTTTTACAATTAGATTCTAAATTCAGAGAGCCGACAAAATGCGGTTGCGGAAGAAAAGGAAAATTTAGATTAATCAGCAAAGAAATGGTTGATGCGCAAAAAATAGTTCTTGAAGAAGCACCTGAAGAACTTGAGGGAGGAGAACAGCCAAAAAGAATGGATATTTTCTTAAAGAATGATTTAGTAAGTCCGATGTCTGAAAAGAAAACAAATCCTGGAAGCAAGAATATTGTTACGGGGATGTTAAAAGAAGTTCCTATTTTAGCAAAAGACGGCGGAAAACTAACCAGATTCGATTTAATGGTCGAAGCAAATCATGTTGAAGGATTGGCTGAAGATTTTTCAGAATTAGAAATTACACCAGAAGAAATTCAAGGAATAATAGAATTTGGAAATGATAAACATGCATTCAGAAAATTAACAGGTTCTGTTGCGCCATCTATTTATGGACATGAAAAAGTAAAAGAAGCATTAGTTCTTCAATTATTTGGCGGAGTAAGAAAAAAGAAAGATGATAAATCAATCACAAGAGGAGATATTCATATTTTATTAATAGGAGATCCAGGTTCTGGAAAATCCCAGATGCTTAAAAGAGTCTCTATTGTCGCACCAAAATCAAGATATGTTTCAGGAAAGGGAGCAAGTGCTGCAGGTCTTACTGCATCTGTTGTAAAAGACGAATTCTTGAGAGGGTATGCTTTAGAAGCAGGAGCATTAGTCTTAACAAACAGAGGTATATGCTGCATAGATGAATTGGATAAAATGACTAAAGAAGATACTTCTGCAATGCACGAAGCACTTGAACAACAGACTGTATCTATAAACAAAGCAAATATTTCTGCAACATTAAGAGCAGAAACAACAGTTCTTGCAGCAGCAAATCCAAAATTCGGAAGATTCGATCCATATGAATTGATTCCAAAACAAATTGATTTACCATCAACATTAATCAACAGATTTGATTTAATTTTTCCTATAAGAGATTTGCCAAATAAAGCAAAAGATGAAAGAACAGCAGATTTTATTTTGCAACTGCACAAAGAATCATCAGGAGGAAAAGCAGAGCTTACAACAGAATTCCTGAAAAAATATATTGCATATGCAAAGCAGCACATCAATCCTGCTCTTACAGATCCTGCATTGGAAGAAATAAAAGAATATTATGTAAAGATGAGAACAATGGGTTCTAATGAAGGGGGAGTTCAAAGCATCCCTATTTCTGCAAGACAGCTTGAAGCATTAATAAGACTTAGTGAAGCATGTGCAAGAGCAAGATTATCTGATAAAGTTTCAAAAGCAGATGCAAAAAGAGCAATCGAGCTTGTGCATTTCTGCTTGACTCAAATCGGTGTTGATCCAGAAACAGGAAAACTCGACATTGACAGAATCACAACAGGAATAAGTGCATCACAAAGATCACACATTTCAGAAATCAAAGTAATAATAAATGAATTAGAAGGGCTCATTGGAAAACAAATTCCTGTAGATGATATAATTGCCCGAGCAAAAGACAAAGGAATCGATCAGGAAAAAACAGAAGAAGTCCTTGATAAATTAAAAAGAGCAGGAGATGTATTTAGTCCTAAAGTTGGAACAATAAGTAAATTATAATTTTTTAATAAAAAACAAATGTGAAAATGCCAAATCCACCACAACAAACAAAAGGAGCAATGAAAGAAATCAAAAGACAGATTGCATACAAATGCTCAATTATTGAATTAATCAGCGGTGTTTTCATCAAAAAAACTGGATGGGAATCGAGTTTTGTTATGACAGATTATGGAGATTTCTCAAGAGTCAATTTGATTGCTGTTATTGTTGGAAAAGATGAAAAATATTTTACCATAGATGACGGAACAGGAAAAATAAATGCACGATTTTTTGAGAATGCTGAAGAACATCTTGAAAAAATAGATATAGGCGACCTTATTTTATTAATAGGAAGACCAAGGGAGTTTAATAATGAGATTTATATTAATCCTGAAATCATTAAAAAAATAACAAACAAAGAATGGATAACTCATAGGAGAAAAGAACTCACATTATATGTCAAAATAAGAGATATTGAAAATTATAAATCAAATATAAAAATTAAAACACCCGAACCTGAAATTGTTCAAAGTGTCTCAACACTTAGCTCAAAAGAAAAAATTGTAAAAATAATTTCTGATCTTGACGAAGGAAACGGTGTAGATATTGATACTGTAATAAAACTCAGCAAAACAGGAAATGCAGAAAACCTGATAAGCGACATGATTATGAAAGGAGAACTTTTCGAAATTAAACCAGGAAAATTAAAATTATTATAAATTCTATTCTAAATTTATTTTTTATAAATTAGTTATCCGAAGACAACAGGAGTTACATAAACCTCTAATAACGCAGCTATGAAAAGTATTGCAATGCTCAATAAAAGCAAATCTGCTGCATCCAAAAGAATGTGTTCAAATTTTCTGGAAGAAAACTCGTGATTTGCGATTGCTATTGAAATAATTCCTCCTGCAAGTGCTGCAAAGAAATATGCAAGGATTTCAGGAACTCCGTGAATGACATATTTCAAAAGACCTATTGAAACCACGGAAAAATATGCGCCTGCAGTCACACCACCCAATTCTGTTGTTATAGCTGCAACATTCTGTCTTATAAAATTTCCTATTGCAGCACCAATTACTGATGCATTCCATAATAAAATGAATATTGCTCCTGCACCATATAGAAAAGAAAACAATATGCAAAACACAAGAACTTTGATGTTATTTAGAAAAATATGCTTAAATGCTGTAAAAGAACCCATTAAATTTCCTGTTAAATTAGTTTCTGAAATAGCCAAACCAACCACCTTACTATTTATTGAAGATATGGTATTTATTTGTGATTCAAAAACAATAGAAATTGTTTGTGAAGGAAGCACAACATACAAAAATGCAAAAGCCAAAGTAGCTCCTAAAAAAAGATACATAAATGCAGACAGCGCTTTTGAATGTTCTTTTAACAGGACACGCTCATTAAGATCAGTCAGATCTTTCTCCTCTTCCATTTTTGTTAATCTATATACTATTGGAATTGCGGCCATTGTTGCAAAAAAAATCATAACTATGCTGCTATAACTCTTAAAAATCCAATAGGCGAGAAGCATTGCAACAGAACTATATAGAAAACCTAAAAAAATCATCACCCATGGACGATTTTCTGCATTCTCTGGATTAATTAAACTTTCTAAAACCAAATTCTCACCATATTCTGATTACACGAATAGATATTTATAAATTTATTGCTGGTTTCTCTGAAAAGAAACATTTATAAGTCAAATACTGGTTCTCTCAATATGGATTATGAAGAGATGCTTGAACGAGGGAAAAAATTATTACCTGAAGATAACATAAATACTGAAAGATTTGTTGTTCCAAAAATCGCGGGGCATTTAGAAGGAAACAAAACAATTATAAGTAATTTTTTTCAGATTGCAACAACACTTGGAAGACCACCAGAGCATCTTTTAAAATATATTTCAAGAGAAATGGCAGCAAAAGGAGAATTAAGAAGACAGCTTCTTATATTTAATACTAAACTCCCCTCATCAAAAATGAATGAAAAAATACAGCAGTATATTGATGAATTTGTAACATGTAAAGAATGCGGCAGACCAGATACAAAATTAACAAAAGAAGGCATTGTAACATTTATGAAATGCCATGCATGTGGTGCAAAACATTCTGTAAATTCTAAGATTTAAGAAAAAAATAATCGCCTTGTTTTCTCATCCAAACCACTTCCCTAATCCTTCTTGACGTTCTTCTTCTTTGCCGAAATAACTTTCTATTCTTTTTTTAGTCAGCTCTATTGTTTGTTTTAGATATTTTGGAATGTCGAATTTTTCTCCAAGGCTTATTGTTGGTTCAAGATATTTTATTATGCTTCCTTCTGAAATTGTAAATATAATATTACCGTTGCATTTGATGCATTTACCTTTTAATGGCGGTCGTCTGTATTTTTCATTGCAGTTTGAACATCTGAATTGCTGTGTTGAAAATTTTCTCAAATTACCTTTAATATCCCTGATGAAATGTTTTTCAATTACAAGTCTTGCAACATCTTCTGAATCTACTGCTCTGATTTTTACAGCCAAATCCATTTGGCTCATTAATTTTTCTTCCATAGATGGAAGAAGCTTGTATTCAGAGCATAATACTCCTGCATTGAAATCATCTGTGTCATGTGTAAAGCCCATTCCTTCATATTGTCCTGGTGTTCCTATCAATGGTTTTAATTGTTTTATCTTCACATTCCATGGCATCTCATAATTAAGTGCTGCATTATAAAATTCAATAGGATATCTCCATTCTCTATCCACATCAAAAACCATATCATCTACTTCTGCAGGATTTAAAATGTATGTAAGTACTAGGGGTGCATCCATTGTTGCTCCTCTTTTATTTGATAAAAAATTCTTTGAAAAATTCAATAATCCGTCAAGAAGAAGAAATATACATGATTCATCTCCATCTGCATCTCTTCTCATTGCTGCATGAAACATTGGGTGTGAAAAAAAGCCTTGTGTTTTTGAAAAACCAATAACTCTTCCTAATATTCCTGCTGAGGTGTGCGGAGCCAAACCTATTATGTATTGCCCAACAAGATCTTCTTTTGATTTTAGCTTATAGTAAGGTTTCATACTGTATTGTTTTTCTAGAAGTTCGTCTATGAATTTTGTTGTCCTGAATAATATTTCATCACATCCTTCATCAGGGCTGTCCGGACAGCAAGGAATAACTATGTCTTGCGGCCTTAGTTCAAGTATTTGGTCTTCTCTTACAAGATCTCTTCCTTTTGTATCTTTCAAATAACCTAATTTTTTCAGCTTATCTATAGATACTCCAACTTCTTTAGGTTTGAAATGAGTAAGAGGAACTTCTGAACAATCATATCTTATAGTTCCGTCTTTGTTTACAGGCAAAGAATATTTTGCTCTTAATATTCCTTTTAGAAGATGCTCTGGTGTGTGGTCTTCATTCACTGTGCCTCTTATACCTTTTATTAAATCAGGATATACTTTGGTATTTAATCTTTTTAGCAAAGAGGCAAATATTTCTTTTATGTTTATTTCTTGATTTTTATAATTTTGTTTTGGATGTTCTTTATTTTCACAGGATGTTGAATCACAGGTTTTACAATATTCTAATTTTTTGGTTTTTTTATCACAAATTTCACAAATAGGAAACACTGTATTTTTTTTACATTTTTCACAATAAAAAATAGGTAAATTGGCTGTTATTTTTCCTTTTACCATCGCTGACTGGAATGACCTTAATTTCCCTCCCTCTTCTCCAACAGGAAATAGTGTGTGGGGCTGCCCGATTAATTTTCTGACTTTTGCTTTTTCCGGTCTTCCCATTCTTGATCCTATGAAAACACCGCATTTGTCTCTTACTGTAAAGGGAGCGATTTTATTTATTATGTCAAGTACAATTTCTTTTTCTTTTTCTAAATCATATTGGGTTTCTATAAGTAGTTTGTGTATTGCTTCTATGTCAGAAACAAGAGATTCTTCACGAATATTTAATGTTGAAAGTATGGCTTCTGCAATGTCGTTTTCTATGACTATAAATTCATTATTTACAAAAAGATGCGGTGCACCTATAAGTTCAAGTGCTCTTTTTGCTGGTGAATCTTCTTTTGGCAAAATTATTTTTTCTATTTTTCCAGGTGAATCTTCATAATGTACAACATGCATTTTCTTAAACCAATGAATAAGCGCCCTGAATTCGTTTTTCGTCACTGATTTCCAAAAATAAGTATACATAGGATGAAGTGGAATGTTCATTTTCTTTGAAATGTGTATTGCTGCTTCTGCAGATATTTTTGTTTTGATTGGTCTTCTGAATATTATTTCAAGTTTATCCTGCTGAATAGAAAGATATTCTGATAATTTTTTAAAATTTATTTTTATTTCTTTTATTGTTGGTGGTGTGTTTGTCTGCTGTGTTATTTTAGCTGTTTGCTGTGTTGCAACTAGGTTGTCTTTTGAAGGCACAATTATTTCTAAAATATCTGGAAATTTTTCTTTTGCTGCTTTTTCAAATTCAAGAATCCAAAATTCAGGACAATATCCTGGAGGCACAAGCGCATGCGCTCTGTTAAAAAAATCACCATAATTTATAAGAACATCTCCCAAATAAATTATTTCTTTTATTTCTTTTTTATGCTGCTTAGCTGTAATTTCTGAATCAAGATACAACACATTTCCATTATATAATTTAACAATTGGACCGTCAATTGTATCGCACGCAGTCATTGCTGCTGCTTTTCCAGGTCTTTCGACCTTGAGCTGAGTTGCTGACGCAACAAAATTATTCAAAACATGCATTGTTGCAGGATGAAGTGATTGCGCAGAATATCCTGATGTTCTTGAACGTCCATATCTTAATCTGAATGCGCCATTTCTTAGAGGATGACCTAAAACTGGTCTGCCTGCAACAAGATCTTTTATATATGTGTAATCTGGTGATATTTTAACTGATTTATCATCTGATTTTTTCTTTTGTGCTTTTGCTGTTTTTTGTACATGTAAAAATTCTTCTAAGAAATTCCAATCTTCCATATGGAATTCTTCCCCCCATTTTTTAAGCTCTTTCCATAATTTTGCTGCTTTTAATGGTATACATGAACTATGAAGAAGACAGAAACCACTTCTTAATTTATTTGTTGGAACTCTTGGAAGATCTTTGTAGTTTGAAACATCCCATTTTTCAGAAGGCTCTCCTGAAATTTCAATAGGCATATGCCTCATTAAAAATTCTGATTCCTCTTTACTTGGAAAATACTGAAGATTTGTGACATATTCGTGATAGTCTTCCAGCTCAACATAGCATCGTCTAACTTCATTTTCATTCGGATCATATTTTGCATAACCAAATTTAACTCTTAAATAGTCTGCAATAAGGACACAGACAGATGCTGCTGTTCCTCCTGCATTTCTTATTGGTCCTGAAAAATTCAGGGAAAAATATTCTCCCTTTCCGTCGAATCTGTTTTTTATATCCAATGCTGTAAATCCTTCAAGAGGACTTGAAACAACACCAACAGTAACATAAGCGAATCCTGTTCTTATCCCTATTTCTATTGCTTCTTTCTGGTCTTTGAATTTGCAGAACTTTTCCTGAGAAATCTCTTCTGCAATTTTGAATGCAACTCTCCAGTTTAATGAACCATATTCTTTTTCCAATTCAACTATTCTTTTAATTGCTCCTGAATTTTGAAGCTGAGGTGCTACTGTTGCAATAATACCGATAACTCTTTCAGCCATGTTTTTTGCTAAAACAATTTCTGGCTTATCAACATAATCATATCCTTTTTTTCTTGCTTCTGTCGCTATTTTGAATTCTTTCATGCAATCATTTGTAAATTCTTCAAAATATTTTTCCATTTCCTTTGAACATACTACATCAACCATAATTAAATCAAACCCTCCATTGCAGTTTCAATATCTACTTCTTTTTGATGTTTCTGCTCTTTTGCAATCTCTTTTTCCTGATCTTCTTTTGAAAGGAAATTCAGTATTTTTATCTCTCTTGTCTGCATATTTATCAAAGAAATTCTTGCAGGCTGCGGAACAATTCCTCTTCTTTCCTGTTCTTCTGATTGAGAAACCCAGCAGGAAGAATTTATGCAAGTTATGTTTCTGTAATTTGTTATAGACATTCGGTGAATGTGTCCTGTAATGAAGAAATCAGGAATCTGGCTTATAACTAACGGATCTTTTTTTGGATCAGGAATATATAGTGTTGATGTATGTGCAGGAGCCAGATGTCTTCTTTGAAGAAGATATTTCATAATCAAATCTGCTCTTCTCAATGAACCATTCTGTCTTATTATTGGTATGTTGAATGCATAGTATATAAATGATCCTCCGTGATACATTAAAACATCAAAACCCTCGAAGTTATTTTCTGGTTGTGCAAAAATATTTATTGATGCAGGATTGCTTGTAAATATTATGTTTTTCATATCCCATACTGCCTCTGAATATTCTTTATATAATGTGGCTTGAGGTTCAGCAATTCTTCCTACGTCGTGGTTGCCCGCACAAAGAAAAATAGGGATGTGTTCTGGTATTTCTTTTATGTATTCTGCAAATTTTTTGTACTGGTCTCGTATATCTATTATATTTAAATCATACTCCTGATCAGGATATACTCCCACACCTTCAACCAAGTCACCGACAATAAAAATATATTTTACTTTTGATGCAATTTCTTTTTGCTTTTCATTTCCTGATTCACCGTTAATCCATGATAAAAATTTTCTAAATTCTGCCTCTAAAAATAATTTATTTCCTACGTGTGTGTCACCCATAATTATACAATATCCCTCTTCAGGACTTTTTCTTAATTCTTTATGCAAAGGAACATCAGGAAGCAGTATGTTGTTTGCAAAAATTATTTTGTCATACATCCCTGTTATTCCTATTACTTCATCGAGCTGTATTTCTTCTGCCAGCCTAAAAAGCTCTTCTTTTTTCTGAGTCACTACAACCTTAACCATACCTGTTGGATCTTCTATTTTTAACATAATGTTTTTATTTTTAGTAAGTGATTTTTCATAAACAAATCCTATCAGTGCAACATTATCTTTTTCTTTTTTTGCATTTATTCTTGAGATAGATGTTAAATTCTGAAGTTCTGCTCTGGTCCTGAGAATTTTTTCTATTTCTTTATATCTTGCTGTAAAATAATTTACAAAATCAGGGACTTTTCTCTTCTTGCTTTTTTCACTATATGATGCAGTTATTTTGATTTTGTTTTTTTTCATAAACTCGTCTTTTTCTTTCTCCAAAACCATTTCTTCTTCAATTGTTTGTTGTTTTATTTCTTCTTTTGTTTTTTGAATTGAAGAGGATGTTTTTATTTCCAATAATGCTTCTTCATCATCTAAATTATCTAGTTGTTTGTGTGTTATTTCTGTTGTTTCTAATTTTTTTTCTGAAGGTGTGGTTGATTTTATATTTACATTCTCATCTATTTTTGTTTCTGTTTTTTGTGCAGGTAATGGTGTGGTTGTTTTTTTGTGTTGATTGATATATTCAACAAACTTATCATATAATTTTGTATTTTTATGTTTATCTTTCACTACAATTGAATTTTCAAAATCATCTACATTTATTGTAATTTTTGAATTTAATATTTCAAGAACTTTTTTATTAATAACAGAAAAATCTGATTTAAGAGGAATATTTATTGATTTTAATTCTAACAACAACTCAGGACTTAGTAAAACATCATTTTCTATAAAAAAAATAATTATTTCTTTTTCTGTTAGTTTTGTTGTATCCATTTTATTTTTTTCTAATTTATATTGGTTGTGTTGTTGTGGGTTGTTTATTTATTGTGTTGTGATTGTTTGTTTTTCTTAGTTTGATGTATTTGATTTGTGATTTATTTGTATTGATTTATTCTAAATGTAATGAACCTTCCAAAAGTGTTTTTATTTTTGGATTTAATGATTCTGATATTGCTGTTGTGATTTCTCTTGTTCGTCCGTATCTTCCTTTTGAAATGACTTTTGCATTTATTATTCCTAACATATCAAATTCAGCTATGACATCAGAAACTCTTCGCTGGGTTAATGGACGCAGATTTGCTTTGGTGCATAATTTTTTATAAAGCTCGTAAATATCTCCTGTAAATATTAACTCTCCTGATTTATTTTGGAGTTTATTCTCGGAAATCAACATTATTGAATAAAGAACAAGTTGGAATTGTTTTGGTTGTGTTGTTATAATATCTATAACTCTATCTTTCTCTATTTTCTCTTCTGCTTCGTCGAGTTCTTCAAGAGTTACTTTTACTTGGTTTTTTCTTTCTGCAAGTTCCACAGCAACCCTGATTAGCTCGAGTGCTCTTCTTGCATCACCATGCTCGCGTGCAGCATAAGCAGAACATTTTTGTATAACTCCTTCTTCTATAACTTCGTTTTTTATTGCTTCAGATGTTCTTTTTTTCAAAATATCCTGAATCTGAAGTGCATTGTATGATGGAAAAACAAGCTCTTCCTCGCTTAATGAACTTTTTACTCTTGGATCAAGATGATCTGCAAAGGTTATATCGTTGCTTATTCCTATTAAAGAAATTTGGGAATTTTTCAATTCTGCATTTATTCTTGTTAAATTATATATTATCTCATCACCTGTTTTTTTAACTAGTTGATCTATTTCATCAAGTATAAGAACAACTATTTGTTTTTCTTTATCAAGAACTTTATAAAAAATATTATATACTTCATCTGTTGGCAGTCCTGTTGGTGGGATTGGTTTTCCAAATTCTCTTGCAAGCTCTGCGATAAGCCTGTATTCTGTGTCTGCTATTTTTTTCAATTTGCAATTAAGATAGATGAATTTTACAAGAATATTTTCTCTTTGTGCAATTTTATAGATTTCACGGGCTGTATGCTGCATTGTTAATGTCTTTCCTGTTCCTGTTTTTCCATAGACAAATAAATTAGAAGGTCGCTCTCTTCTTAGGCAAGGTGCGAGTATTTTTGCAATGAGTGTTATTTGATCATCTCTATGGAGGATTTCCTCTGGAAAATAATTCGACTGCAGAACTGTTTTATTTTTGAATAAAGACTCTTTTTTTATGAACCCTTCTAAAAATCCAGATATATTAACCATAAATTCACCTTAAATACTTCAAATATTGCTGCCACACTAACGAACAACAACCTCCACATCCTCTAATACTTCCATTAGAAATAGAGGTTATTTAAATAGTTTATTATTTGGTGTTTTTCATAAGTTCATATCTTGTCGTCTATATATTTGAGAAAATAGATGTCAAAACATAGATGTTTGAAAATGGATGGGACCCCTTGATTGCACATGGAGATGAAATGAATTCAAAGATGTTTGTGTTTTTGAGTGTGAGTGTATTTTTTGAATTTTTAAGTATATATGTATGATTTTATCAATTATATTTTGTGCTTAAATTCATTATTTTTGTGCTCAATTTTTTTTATTTTTTCTTCAATTTATATTCTTTAATCTATATATTATATTATTATTTTCTATATAGTAAATATATATATATAATATAATAAAAATGAAAAAAAGAAATAAGAACAAAAAGAAATAACATCAATATAAAAACAAAGAC